>NZ_RAWN01000053.1:0-52413 GCF_003668895.1 Corallococcus sp. AB045 | reverse complement strand
GGTGCAGGCCCACCCCCGCTTCGTCCGGAACCGGCTATGACACGGCCCCAGGTCCAGGCCAGGAGGGCCCCATGCCGCCGACAATGCCCGAGGGTGACTACGCACCCGTGCCCCGCCAGGGGTGGTGGAGCCGCAACTGGAAGTGGGCGGTGCCCGTGGGCTGTCTGGGGATGCTGGGCTCGTGCTTCTGCTTCGCGGCCATCGCCGTGGGCTGGGGCTACTCGTCGTTCAAGGACATGGGCGCGTACACGGACGCCATCACGGAGGCCCAGGAGGATCCGCACGTGCAGCAGGCCCTGGGCGGCTCCTTCAAGCCGGGCTTCCCCAGCAACACCCAGGTGAGCACCCGCAACGGCCGCACCCACGCGGAGTTCACCGTCCCGCTGGACGGCCCCAAGGCGGACGGCAACCTCCACGCCGTGGCCGACAAGAACGGCGAGGCGTGGATCTTCCGCACCCTCTACGTCCAGGTGGAGGACGGACAGCGCATCAACCTGCTCGACACGGGCGAGCTGCCCCCGGAAGCACCGGAGCCGGAGGTGCCCCACGAGCTGGAGCCGGAAGTCCCCGAGCCGCCCGCGCAGAAGAAGCCCGGCAACGACACCGACATCGAGCTGTAGGCGCGGAAGCAGGCTCCCCCAAAGCCCCCAGACGCGACGAAGGGCGCGCCCCCGGGAAGGTTCCCGGTGACGCGCCCCACGGTGTCACGGCCCGCCGTCAGGACGGCGGAAGCGGACTACTTCAGCTTCTGGATGCCCTCGCGCAGCGCGGGCAGGACCTTGAAGAGGTCGTCCACGAGGCCGTAGTCGGCCACCTGGAAGATGGGCGCCTCCGGGTCCTTGTTGATGGCGACGATGGTCTTCGAGGACTTCATGCCGGCCAGGTGCTGGATGGCGCCGCTGATGCCCGCGGCGATGTACAGCTGCGGCGCGACGACCTTGCCCGTCTGACCGACCTGCAGGTCATTGGGAACCCAACCCGCGTCGCACACCGCGCGGGACGCGCCCACCGCGGCGCCCAGCAGGTCCGCCAGCGCTTCGACTTCCTTGAAGTCGCCCTTGGTGCCGCGACCGCCGGACACCACCACGCGGGCCTCGGTCAGCTCCGGACGGGCGCTCTTCACTTCGTTGAACGACACGAACTTCGTCTTGGAGGCCTCCAGCTTCGGCTGGAAGGACTTCACCTCCGCGGACGCGCCCGCGCCAGCGACCGGCGTGAACTCCGTGGCGCGGATGCTGATGACCTGCACCGGCGTGTTGAGCTTCACCTCGGCGAACACGTTGCCGGCCCACATGGGACGGGTGAACGTGATGTCCGCGCCACTGCCGTTGATGGCGGTGATGTCGGTGGCCATGGCGGCCTTCAGCCGGGCGGCGACGCGCGGCAGCAGGTCCTTGCCCTGCGCCGTGGAGGCCGCGCCCACGAAGGTGGCCTTCAGCTCCTGCGCCAGCCCGGCGACGACGGGGGCGTAGACCTCCGCCAGGTAGTGCTCGAACTCAGGAGCGGCGGCGGTGTGGATGGCCTTGGCGCCGGAGCCCTTGAGCTCCTCCGCCAGCTTGGACGGGTCCTTGGACAACAGGACGAGGTGCAGCTCGGCGCCGGCCTTGTCGGCCAGCTGCTTGCCGGCGGCGATGGCGTTGAGGGAGGCCTTGCGCAGGTTCCCGTCCGGCTGCTGCTCGGCGACGATGAGGACGATGGACATGGTGTCTGTCTCCGGAATCGTTGGAAGGGTTGGGAGCGCGGTCAGACGACCTTCGCCTCGTTGTGCAGCTTCTCCACCAGGGTGGCCACGTCCGGCACCTTGATGCCCGCCTTGCGCGCCGGGGGCGACGCCAGCTTGAGCACCTGGATCTTCGGGGCCACGTCCACGCCCAGCTTCTCCGGCGTCAGCTCCTCGATGGGCTTGCTCTTCGCCTTCATGATGCCCGGGAGGCTGGCGTAGCGCGGCTGGTTCAGGCGCAGGTCCGTGGTGACGATGGCGGGCAGCTGGACCTCCAGGGTCGCCAGCCCGTTGTCCACTTCACGCACCACCTGGACGCTCTTCTTGTCCGCGGACACCACCACCGCCGGGACCTTGTTCTTCTCCTGCTCGCTCTCCAGCGACTCCACCTTGGAGGCGAACGTGGCCTGACCCCAGCCCAGGAACTCGGCCAGGTACTGGCCCACCTGGTTCTGGTCGTCGTCGATGGACTGCTTGCCCAGCAGGACGATGTCCGGCTTCTCCTTCTCCGCGACCTTCTGGAGCAGACCCGCGATGCCCAGCTGATCCAGCGGGCCCGTGTGGTTCACCCAGATGGCCCGGTTGGCGCCCATGGCCAGCGCGTGGCGCAGCTGCTCCTGCACCTCCTTGCCGCCGATGGAGACCACCACCACCTCGCCGGTGTGCTTCGCCGCGAGGCGCAGGCCCTCTTCCACGCCGATTTCATCGAAGGGGTTGATCTTGTACTTCAACCCCTCCTTCACGATGTCCGAGCCGTCCGGCTTCACCTTGATCTTCGACTCGGGATCTTCCACGCGCTTGGCGGTGACGAGAATCTTCACGGCGGGCTCTCCTCAGTGGGGAGTGTTTGGAAATTCGGGCGGCTTGACGCGTCGCGCATCAGGGCCGGAGTAATAGACATCCGCACACGGCGGCGGCAACGGGAAAGCCCCGCCGGGCACAGTTTTGCTTTTCTACCTGAACAGTTCCTTCGCGATGACCAGGCGCTGCACCTGGCTCGTGCCCTCGTAGACCTGGATGAGCTTGGCGTCGCGCATCAGCTTCTCCACGGGGTATTCCTTCATGTAGCCGTAGCCACCGAACACCTGCACGGCGTCCGTGGCGACCTTCATGGCCATGTCCGCGGCGAAGCACTTCGCATAGCTGGACTGGAGGGTGTTGCGCTGTCCCTCATCCAGCACCTGCGCGCTCTCGTAGGTGAGCAGGCGCGCGGCGTGGGTGTTCATGGCCATCTCCGCCAGCATGAACTGGACGGCCTGGTGCTCACGGATGGGCTTGCCCATCGTCTGGCGCTGAGCGGAGTACTCCAGCGAGTGCTCCAGCGCCGCGCGGGCGATGCCAATGGAGATGCTCGCGGTGAGCGGGCGGCTGTTGTCCAGCGTGGCCATGGCGATCTTGAAGCCCTCGCCCTCCTCGCCGATGCGGTTGGCGACAGGGACACGCACCTCGTCGAACGTGACGGTGGTGGTGTTGCTGGCGCGCTGGCCCATCTTGTTCTCGTGCTTGCCGGTGGTCAGGCCCTGCGGACGGCCCTCCACGACGAAGCAGGTGATGCCCTTGTGCTTCTTGCCCTTGTCCAGCGTGGCGAACACGGTGAACTGATCCGCGTAGCCGGCGTTGGTGATGAAGCACTTGCTGCCGTTGAGGACGTACTCGTCACCCTCGCGGCGCGCGGTGGTGCCCATGGCCGCCACGTCCGAACCCGCGGCGGGCTCCGTGAGACAGAAGCAGCTGAGCTTGAGCTTCTCCCCAAAGGGGGCCAAGAGGCGCTTCTTCTGGTCGTCCGTGCCGTGGAGGATGATGGGCAGGTTGGCCAGGTCGTTGGCGATGAGGGACGTGGCCACGCCCGCGCAGCCCCACGCCAGCTCCTCGCACACGATGACCTGCTCCAGGTGCGTCAGGCCCACGCCGTTGTACTCGGACGGGATGGCCATGTTCAGCAGGCCCAGCTCGAAGGCCGCGGAGATGAGGTCCTTGGGGAAGTCGGAGGTCTCGTCGTAGTGGGGGGCCTTGGGGCGCACCACGTCACGGGCGTACTTGCGAGCGGCGTCCTGCAAGGCGCGCTGGTTTTCGCTGAGCTGGAAATCCATGGGCGGGGCTCCGGAAGGGTTGATTCAAATATCAATCCGCTTCCCCTGCCATACCGCTCCCGCCGTCCTGGCGCCAGCCCCCGCGAGGGCCCCCCCGTCGTTCCAGGGACACCGGAACGGCAGGGGGACGGCCGGGTGGCTACTTCCCGGCGGGCTTCGCCTGCTTGGGGACCTTCTCCCAGTCCGCGAGGAACTTCTGGATGCCCGCGTCGGTGAGGGGGTGGTTCGCCAGCTGGGTGATGACGTTGTAGGGCAGCGTGGCCACGTCCGCGCCCAGGCGCGCGGCCTGGAGGACGTGGACGGGGTTGCGCACGCTGGCCACCAGCACCTGCGTGGTGAAGTCGTAGTTCTGGTAGATCTCCAGGATGTGGGCGATGAGCTCCATGCCGTCCTGGGAGATGTCGTCCAGCCGGCCCACGAAGGGCGACACGTACGTGGCGCCGGCCTTGGCGCACAGCAGGGCCTGGTTGGCGGAGAAGCAGAGGGTGACGTTGGTGCGGATGCCGTCGGCGGTGAGCGCCTTGACGGCCTTCATGCCCTCCACGCCCATGGGGATCTTCACCACGACGTTGTCGTGGATCTTCGCCAGGCCCTGGCCTTCCTTGATGAGCTCCGGGGCCGTCAGCGACACGCACTCGGCGCTGATGGGACCGTCCACGATGGAGCAGATCTCCCGGATGGTCTCCTCCAGGTTCCGGCCGACCTTGGCCAGCAGTGACGGGTTGGTGGTGACGCCGTCCACACAGCCCATCTCGTGGGCCTTGCGGATTTCGCCGACGTCCGCGCTGTCGATGAAGAACTTCATGCCGTCCCCTTGGTTTCCGGTGGTGAAGAAGATTCCCCCGACCACGGGCGGCCGGGCGAGCAGGCCGTAGCCCAGGCCCCCCCATGCGTCAAGGATGGCCGCCCACGCGGCGGCGGAGTAGAGGTAGCGCCCAGCCATGGCCCGCGCCATCCTGGGTGTCACGGACCGGCTGGGGGACGCGTTCCTGCGCGCGCTGAAGCTCGTGCGCGACTGCCCGGGGCAGGTGGTGGTGACGGGCATGGGGAAGGCGGGCCACATCGGACAGAAGCTGTCCTCCACGCTGGCGTCCACCGGCATCCGCTCCGTGTTCCTCCACCCCGCGGAGGCCGTGCACGGTGACCTGGGCCGCGTGGGCTTGGGCGACGTCATCCTCGCGCTGTCCAACAGCGGCAGCACGGAGGAGCTCTTGCGCCTGCTGCCCCTCTTCAAGCGCATGGGCACGCCGGTGGTGGCGCTCACCGGAGACGCGGACAGCCCGCTGGCGAAGGGCGCGGAGGTGGTGCTGGACATCGGCCGGATTGAAGAGGCGTGCCCCATGGGCCTGGTCCCCACCGCGTCCACCGCCGCGCTGCACGCCGTGGGCGACGCGCTGGCGATGACGCTCTTGCGCTCACGCCCCTTCGGACGGGACGACTACGCGCTCTTGCACCCGGGCGGGAAGCTGGGGCGCTCCGTGCTGCGCGTCTTCGAATTGATGCGCACGGGCCCCGCGAACCCGCTGGTGCTGGACACCGCGCGGCTGTCCCTGGCGGTGGTGGTGATGACCAACACGCCGGGCCGGCCGGGCGCCGCGTGCGTGGTGGACCGCGACGGGAAGCTGGAGGGCATCTTCACGGACGGCGACCTGCGCCGGCTGGTGGAGAAGGGCCACACGAACTTCGAGGTGCCGGTGCGTGAGGTGATGGGCAAGCGCCCGCGCTGCATCACCCCGGACACGCTGGTGCTCACCGCCGCCACGCAGATGCGCGAGCTGAGGGTGGACCAGCTGCCCGTGGTGGACGTCGAGGGCCGCGCGGTGGGCCTGCTCGACGTCCAGGACCTGCTGGCGGCGAAGTTCGTCTAAGTAAGCCGAGGGCTACTGCGACAGCTTCGCCTGGAGCGCGGCCTTGTTGGGGTAGTTGGGCACGTCCTGGGCCAGCTTCTCCCAGAGGGCCTTGGCGCCCTTCGCGTCGCCCTTGGCGAGCAGCGTGTCGCCCAGCTTCTCCACCGCGCCCGCGTCGGACTCCAACGCCACGCTCCACACGCGCGCGCCCATGGGACGGCCCAGGCCCACCAGCGCCCAGGCCATGCCCGCCTTGGCGCGGCCGTTCTCCGGCTGGAAGGGCACCACGCGGGTGTAGTTGGCCAGGGCCTCCTGGTAGCGGCCGCGCGCCAGGTGCTCCTCGCCCTCCTCCACCAGCTTGGTGAGGCCCGCCTCCAGCTCCGGCGTGCGCTCCGTGTTCTTCACCGCGTCCACCATCTCCGGCGACAGCGGGCGCGGCGCGTCCGACGGCATCGCGGCGGCCTGCGCGGTGGACTGGGACAGGCGCACCTTGCGGTCCGCGGCGCGCGTGGCGAGCCACTTCTTCCGGCCGCCCGCCTTCGAAATCTCCGCGATGCGCACGCTCAGCTCGCGGGCCATGGGCGCGCGCTGGGATTGCGGGTACGCCGTCGCCAGCGCGTCGAAGCCCTGGCGCGCGGCCCCGAGCGCCTGGAGGTCCTCGCCCTGCGTCTCGAAGAGCAGCGCGGAGTGGGCGTAGAGCGCCTCCTCGTGGCGGGGCTCCACCTCCAGCACGCGCGCGTACGCCTTCAGCGCGTTGGCGGTGTCACCGCCCAGGTACAGCGCGTTGCCGCGCAGCGTGTCCACGTCCAGCGCGGGCACCAGCGCGGCCAGCGCGCACGCGGCGGCGCCGGCGGAGTCCCCGGACTTCGCGCGGGCCTGCGCCACGGCCTCCATGGAGTCCAGCGCCTGGCCCGGCGTGAAGCCGCAGTTGGCGGCCTCCGGGGTGGGGATGGCGGCCTTGCCCAGCTTCTTGCGGGACGCGAGGAACAGCGAGCGCACGCCGTCCGCCTTGGCCTGCGCCTGGCCCAGGTAGGCCAGCGCCTCCGCGTTGCGGCCGTTCATGTAATAGAGCCGGCCCAGCGACGAGGCGATCTCGAAGGTCTTCTCCCGCTCGCGCAGGCCCTCGGACGAGTCGAGCTGCTTCATCAGCTCCTCGGCGGAGGGCGGCAGCTTGTTCGTGTCCACCGTGGGGTGGCCCGACGGCAGCGGCGTGCCCGGCGCCACGGGAGAGCCCGCGGGCATCGTGGGGTGGCCGGGAGGCAACGCGCCGTTGGCGGCATTGGAGCCAGGGCCCGAGCCCATCGCCGGAGAGGCCTGGGTACCAGGGGGAATCGTGGGGTGGCCAGGAGGCAGGGAGGTGGGCTCGGCCGCGAGCAGCGCGGTCGTGGCCAGGACGAGGGACAGGCTCATAGTTCGTGGACGGGGAAACGGGCGCCCATGTCGGGCCAGAAGAGGGCCTCGCGCTTGCGGACGTCCTGGGGGGCGAGCTTCGCGAGCAGCTCCTGCACCGTCACGCCCAGCACTGGATGGCGGGCGTCGGGGGCCAGCTCCGCCAGGGGCTCCAGCGCGAAGCGGCGCTTGTGCAGTTCAAGGTGGGGCACCTGGAGGTTCGCGTCCGCGACGACGCAGTGGTCCTCCTCGTCCCACAGGAGGATGTCCAGGTCGATGGTGCGCGGGCCCCAGCGCTGCATCCGGCGGCGGCCCAGGTCCTGCTCGATGCGCTGGAGGATGCACAGCAGGCGCTGCGGCGTCAGGTCGCACTCCAGCGCCACCACGGCGTTGAGGAAGCGCGGCTGCGCGGGCCCCACCGGGGCCGTGTCATAGAGGGAGGAACAGCCCAGCACCGACACCGCGTCGATGCACGAAATCGCGGCGAGGGCGGCCACGAGGTGGGACTCGCGGTCGCCCTCGTTGGAACCCAGTCCTACATAGACGGTCGCACTCAAGGCTCCATCTCAACCGGGTTCACCAGGGTTCCGATTCCCTCCAGCTCCACCTCCACCGTGTCCCCGGCCTTCAGCGCGCCCACCCCGGACGGAGTGCCCGTGCTCACCAGGTCGCCGGGCAGCAGCGTCATGATGTGGGAGATGAAGGAGACCAGGCGGGCGGGGCTGAACACCATGTCGGACGTGCGGCCATCCTGGCGCACCTGTCCGTTCACCCGGCACACCACCCGCAGGTCCGCGGGGGACAGGCCCGTCACGGCCCAGGGGCCCGCGCAGGCGAAGGTGTCATAGCCCTTCGCGCGAGTGTGCTGGATTTCCTTGCGCTGGATGTCGCGCGCGGTGACGTCGTTGAAGCAGGTGAGGCCCCAGATGGCGCGCGCGGCGGTGGCCTCGTCGGCGTTCTTCAGGCGCTCACTGATGACGAGCGCCAGCTCCGCCTCGTAGTGGACCTCCTGGCTCGCCTTGGGGAGGCGGATGGGAGAGCCGGGGCCGTTGAGCGCGGTGGAGGGCTTGGTGAAGATGAGCGGCTCCGTGGGGATGGGCTTGCCCATCTCCTCCGCGTGCTTGCGGTAGTTCTGGCCAATACAGACGACCTTGGACGCGTCCGACGGCGTGAGCAGCGTGAGCCCCTGGAGCGAGCGGCGCAGGCCGGTCTCCTTGCCGCCGGCCCACGGCGCGGCGGTGAGCACCACCACCTCGTTGCCGTCGACGCGGCCGTAGCTGGCGCGGCCCTCGACCTGGAAGCGGCAGTAACGGGCGGTCATGTCTTCCCCTGGAGGCCGAGCACGTCGGCCATGTCATAGAGTCCCGGCGCGCGGCCCGCCACCCAGCGCGCGGCCCTCAGCGCCCCTTGCGCGAACTGATCACGGTTCGTCGCGCGGTGGGTGAGTTCGATGCGCTCGCCCTCGCCGAAAAAGTAGACCGTGTGCTCGCCCACGACGTCCCCGCCGCGCAGCGCCTGCACGCCAATCTCACCCGGCGGGCGGGCCCCCGTCTGCCCCTCGCGCGCGAAGGTGAGGTCGTCCTTCGTGCGGCCCAGCGCGTCCACCAGCACCTCCGCCAGCTTGAGCGCGGTGCCGCTGGGCGCGTCCTTCTTCATGCGGTGGTGCGTCTCCAGCACCTCCACGTCGAACGATGGGCCCAGCACGCGCGCCAGCTCCGCCGCCATGCGGATGACCAGGTTCACGCCCACGGACATGTTGGGCGCCGCGACGATGGGAATGCGCTTCGCGTGCTCCTCCAGCTGCGCACGCCCCTCCGGCGTGAAGCCCGTGGTGCCCACCACCAGCGCCACGCCGCGCTCGGCGCAGACGCGCGCGTGATGCAGCGTGGCCTCCGGGCCGGTGAAGTCCACGACGACGTCCGCCTTCGCGCCGTCCAGCGCGCGGCCCAGGTCGTCGTGAGCAATCACGTCCAGCGGCGCGCCCAGCCGGGCCACGAGCCCCGCGTCCTGCCCGGAGAGGGGATTGCCCGGGCGCACCGTGGCGCCCACCACCGGAAGGTCGCTGGCGGCCTTCGCCAGGCGCACCAGCGTGCTGCCCATGCGGCCGGAGATGCCGGTGATGACGGTGCGGGTCATGGCGCTCTTTTCCCTTCAGGCCTTCAGCAATCCCAGCCCGGACAGCTCGGCCTTGAGCTTCGCGGCGTTCGACTCGCCCATGGGCACGAGCGGCAGGCGGATTTCCGGACCGAACAGGCCCATCAGGTGCAGCGCCCACTTCACCGGGATGGGGTTGGACTCCACGAAGAGCAGCCGGTGCAGCGCGTTCATCCGCACCTGGAGGCCGCGCGCCTTCGCGATGTCGTTGCTCCGCGCCGCAGCCACCAGGTCCGCCATCATGCGGGGCGCGACGTTGGAGGACACGGAGATGACGCCCTTGCCGCCGCACGCGATGAAGGGCAGCACCGTGAAGTCGTCGCCGGACAGGAACGTCATCCGGTCGCCGCACTTCTCCACCAGGTCCACCGCGCGGATGAGGTTGCCCGTGGCCTCCTTCAGCGCCACGACCTCCGGGATGTCACACAGCTGGAGCACCGCCTCCGGCAGCAGGTCCACGCCCGTGCGGCCCGGCACGTTGTAGGCGATGAGCGGGAAGCCCGGGTGCGCCTTCGCGATGGCGCGGTAGTGCTCCACCAGGCCCGCCTGCGTGGGCTTGTTGTAGTAGGGCGTGACGATGAGCGCGCCGTCGGCGCCCACCTCGCGCGCGCGGCGCACGGACTCAATGGTTTCGCGCGTGCTGTTGCTGCCCGCGCCCGCCACCACCGGCACCCGGCCCTTCACCTCGTCCACGACGACGGCGATGGCGCGCGCGCGCTCGTCCGCGTCCATGGTGACCGCTTCGCCGGTGGTGCCCATGGGCAGCAGCACGTTCGTGCCGCCGTCCAGCTGGTAGCGCACCAGGGCTCGGAAGGCGCCCTCGTCCAGCGCGCCGTCGTGGAACGGAGTAGCCAGCGCCGTCATGGAGCCTTCGAAGGTCTTCATGCCGGCGCTTATACGTTCAGGCCCGCTCACCGCGCCAGAGGTCCTCGACGCGCTCGCGCTCCCGCACGACACGCCAGGCCGCTCCGTCCACCAGCACCTCCGCCGGCCGGGGCCGCGAGTTGTAGGTGGAAGCCATGCTCATCCCGTAAGCCCCGGCGCTCATGAAGGCGTACAGGTCGTCCTGGCGCGGCAGCACCAGGGGGCGCGCCCGCGCGAGCACGTCCGTGGACTCACACACCGGCCCCACGACGTCCACCTCCACGTCCCGGCCGCGGCGCTTCACCACCGGCTGCAGGTCATGGTGCGCTTCGTAGAGGGCCGGGCGCATCAGGTCGTTCATGCCCGCGTCCACCACCACGAAGGTGCGCGTTTCCGTGGGCTTCCGGTACAGCACGCGCGTGAGCAGCACCCCCGCGTTGCCCACGAGCGCCCGCCCCGGCTCCAAGAGCAGCGTGGCCCCGGTGCCTTCCGTCGCGTTCAGCACCGTGCGCGCGTACTCCTGGGGGCTGGGCGGCGTTTCATTCGAATAGGTGATGCCCAGCCCGCCACCCACGTCCAGGTACTCCAGGGCGTGGCCCCGGGCCTTGAGCGTGACATAGAGGTCCGCCACCTTGGTGAGGGCGGCCTTCATGGGGGCGGTGCGCGTGAGCTGCGAGCCGATGTGGCAGTCCAGCCCCAGCGCCTTCAGCCCCTTCAGCTTCTTCGCCTTCGCGTAGAGGGCGACCGCCTCCTCGAAGGGCACGCCGAACTTGGACGTCTTCAGGCCGGTGGAGATGTAGCGGTGCGTGCGCGCGTCCACGTCCGGGTTCACACGCAGGGCGAACGGCGCGCGCTTGCCCAGCTTTCGCCCCACGGCATCCAGCGCCTCCAGCTCCTCCGCGCTCTCCACGTTGAAGAGCAACAGGCCCTGGGACAGCGCCTGGGCCATCTCGTCCGGCGTCTTGCCCACGCCCGCGAACACCGTCCTGCCCGGTTCGCCGCCGGCCTGCTTCACGCGCGCCAGCTCGCCGCCGGACACGATGTCGAAGCCGCTGCCCAGCCTGGCGAAGAGGCCCAGGATGGCCAGGTTGGAGTTGGCCTTCACCGAGTAGCAGATGAGGTGCTTCTGCCCCTGGAACGCCTCCGTCACCGCCTGGAAGCGCTCCGTGAGCGCGGCGGTGGAGTAGACGTACGTGGGCGTGCCCACCGCGTCCGCGATGGCGGGCAGCGGCACCTGCTCGGCGTGCAGCACGCCCTTCTGGTGGTGGAAGACGCTCACTCGGGCAGCCCGGCGTCCAAGGTGGACGGAGGCACCGTGGGGCCCGAGGGCTCCACGGGTCCGCGCTGCTGCTGCTGCGCGGGCACCGTCTCCGCCGTGGGCGCGGGCAGCGGCGCCGGCCGGGGCGCGCGCGGGCTGCCCTTGATGCCGCACGCCACCAGCGCGAGCGTCAGGCTGGTGGCGGCGCACAGCCGCGGGAGGGAGGAGCGCATGGACTAGAACCGGATGGCCAGCATGCCGCGGATGGCGTGCGCGGTGCTGAGCTCCTGGCCCGGCAGGTTCAGGTCCTTCAGGCCGTCCAGGGGGAAGAGGATGCCGTAGTCGATGCCCGCCACGAAGCCGTCTTCCGTGATGTAGCGCGCGCCGATGTCCGCCTCCAGGCCCAGGCTCTTGCTGATGTAGGACGGCGTGGACTCCGCGTAGAACGCCTGCGAGTAGATGACGCTGCCGTAGACGTCGAAGCCCTCCGCGATGGAGTACTTGAGGCCCGGCTTCACGTAGAACGCGTCCGTGACGCCATTGAGGATGGACCGCCACAGGATGAGGTCCACGCGGTAGTCGCGGTTGAAGCGGAAGTTGCGGATGGCGTTGTCGCTGCAGCCGCCGTTGTCGCAGCGGTACTGACGGCCCTCCACGTCGCCCGGCGCGGTGTTGCCGTCCGAGCCCGTGCCCTGGCGGCCCGGGTAGTTGCCGAAGCCCGGCGCCTTGTCACCGGACGCGAAGCCCATCTCGATGCCCAGGTGCAGCTTGTTCTCGATGACGTGGAACTCCGTCTGGAGCACGCCGCCGAACTGCGCGATGCGCAGCGCCTGGGTGGTGGGGTCGTTGGCCGTGAGCGCGCGCCCGTCGATGGTGCCCAGCTGCGCGGCGAACTCCGCCTCGATGCGGAACTTCTTCTCCTCGTACTTGAACCACAGGTCCGGGATGTAGAGCGTGCCGCCGCGCGGGACGAACGTCGGCGTGGTGACGTAGATGGGGATGGAGGGGTTGGCGTCCTCGAACGGGACGCCCGTCTCCGTCAGGGTGGAGTACCGCTGCGTGCGGTAGGTGAAGTACAGGCCGTAGTTGAGGACGCCCTGGTTGTTGTCCAGCTTGGCCCTCTGCTGCTGGTCGGTGTCGCGCCGCGCGATGGCCAGCACCAGGCTGTGCGCGTCGTCGGACTGGGTGAGGTCCACCGGCTCGCCCAGGGTGTTGGCCTTCTCCGTGGACAGCCCCTCCGAGTTGAAGTCCAGCATGGGCGTCACGTACCAGCCGGCGAACGGCTCCGTGACGAACTGGATGCGGTCCACCGTGTCGCCGTAGTCGCAGTCCAGGCAGTTGCCGTCGTTGCGCAGCATGCCCAGGCCCCAGTGGCTGCCCATGCGGCCGAAGCGCAGGATGCCCACCGGCGTCGTCACCTCACCGTACGCGCGCCGCACGATGACGGAGTCCTTGAACGCGTTGACGGCGGAGTTGGACGGGGACTCGTTCTCCGAGAAGAGCGTGAAGTTGTTGCGCCCATCCCCGCTGTAGGCGCTGTCCGGGTTGGAGCCCAGGAGGACGTTGTCCAGCGCGTCCACCTGCGCCTTGATGCGCACGTCCTCGGAGATGTTGAAGGACGGGTCCAGGCGGAAGCGCATGTTGGCGCCCGCCTGGGTCTGCTCGGTGGCGGAGCGCGGCGAGCGCGTCCACAGCTGGCGGCCCAGGGGCGTGCCGGAGGGCAGCGGGGGCTTGCCCAGGTCGAACTTGTAGAAGAGCACGGGGCGCACGCGCAGGTAGCCGTCCAGCGTGAACAGCTCCAGCTTGCGCTTCTCCTCCGTCCACTCCTCCTGCCAGTCGTTGTTGGCCACGGCCTGGGTGGCCGTCTGGGCGCGGATGTCCTCGCGCAGCTCCTGACGCGTGGCCTCCAGGCGCTGCTCCAACTCCTCGCGGCTGACGGAGCCTTCGGCGGTGGGGGCGGGGGAAACGGCGGCCGGAGCCGCGGGAGTCGCGGCGGGAGCCGACTCCTGGGGTGCCGAGGGCGTGCCACCATCAGGCACCGGCGTCTGCGCGGTGGCCGTGGACGAGGCGACGAGCAGCGCCGCCAGCAGGACGTGAGACATGGTCAACGGTCTCCGGGGCCGCGATATGACGCGGCCGGGTGTAAAGGGCGGGCGATTCAAGCCATGCCCCCCTGGGGTGTCAACGTCTACGGGATCGGGGTTTCGGGCCGGCAACGGCGGGAGCCGGCCCCTTCCCCGCCGCCGTCCCCTTCCGGGACGCGCGGACAGCAACCGTGGAGAGCGGCTGACATTTCGGACAGAAATGCGTGGTGCGCCCACCCTGGGTGAAGGACTTCACCGTCGTTCCACACTTCGAGCACGGCCCTTCCGCCCGCCCATAGACACGGAAGCGGTTCACGGAGCCTGCTTCCTCCAGATAGGTGATGTCCTCGCCCTCCTGCTCCTTGAAGGCGAAGTCGAACGCGGCGTGGATGGCCCTGGCCAGGTGCTTCCAGTCATCCGGAGTGAGGGTGCCGGGCTTGCGCGCCGGGTGGAGCCCCGCGCGGAAGAGCGCCTCCGCGGCGTGGATGTTGCCCAGGCCGGCGACGCGGCCCTGGTCCATCAGCGCCACCTTCAAGTCCTGCTTGGAGTCCCCCACCGCCTCCTGGAGCTGGGGGCCGGTGAGCCCTTCGGTCAGGGGGTCGCGTCCCAGGGCCTTCACCGCGGGCAGCTCCCATAGCACCTTCGCGGGCACGGGCTCCATGCGGCCGAAGAGGCGTGGATCACTGAAGTGGACCACGTGGCCGTCCTCCAGGTGGAAGCGGGCGCGGCTGTGGGGGACGGGCTCGCCTTCCTTGCGGCGCACGAACTTGCCCGTCATGCCCAGGTGGGCCATCAGGCCGTGGCCGCCCTCCAGGGTGAGCAGCAGGTACTTCCCCTTGCGCTCCAGGGCCGTCACCCGCCCGGTGAGCCGGGTGAAGTGGGGCAGCTCCGCGCCCCGGAAGACGCGGGTCGCGTCCGCTTCCGCGCGCACGATGCGGTGGCCCTTGAACCAGCGCTCCAGGTTGCGCCGGGCGATCTCCACTTCCGGTAACTCAGGCATCTGAGCGCCGGGGCATACCACCGGACTGTCTCCGGCGCATGTCCCCCGGTGGATGGGGCGTGGGGAAGACGCTTGCCCGGGACATGGGGGTGTGGCTACGACGGGCCGAGAAAGCCTCCAACCCCTACTCGAAGGACGACTCGCCCATGCAACGGATGGTCACCGCACTGCTGACCCTCACCCTGGCCTCGGGCCTCTCCACGGGCTGCACCAAGCAGCGCGTGGGCGCGGAGAAGGCGATTGCCAGTGTCCTCATCTCCGACGAGCAGGAGAACCAGCTCGGCCTCCAGGTGAAGAAGGAGCTCGAGACGAAGGAGAACATCAAGTACGTGGAGGACCCGGAGGTGCTGGCGTACGTCCGGAGCATCTCCCAGCCCATCCTCGCGCAGGCCAACAAGGACCGCTCCGGGGTGAAGTGGAAGGTCAACGTCATCAACGACCCGAAGACGGTCAACGCCTTCGCCACGCCGGGCGGCTTCCTCTACGTGTACACGGGCCTCTTGCTCGCGGCGGACACGGAGGCGGAGCTCGCGGGCGTGATGGCGCACGAGGCAGGCCACGTGGTGGGCCGGCACTCCGCGCGCGCCATGGTGAACGCCTACGGCCTGCAGGCCATCACCCAGGTGGCGCTGGGCCAGAACCCGGGCACCGCCGCGCAGATCGCCGCGCAGCTGGCGGGCGGCGGGCTGCAGCTGGCGCACGGCCGCGGCGAGGAGACGGAAGCGGACGAGTACGGCGCGAAGTACGCCTCCGCCTCGGGCTTCGACCCGAACGGCCTCATCACCTTCTTCCAGAAGCTGCAGAAGGAGCAGGGCTCCACGCCGGGCGTGCTCAAGTGGCTGTCCACGCACCCCACCAACGAGGACCGCATCGCGCACCTGCGGAAGATCATCGCGCAGCAGGGGCTCAAGGGCGACCGCAACACCGCGGGTGGGCTGACGGCCATCCAGGCGAAGCTGCCCAAGCAGTAGTCACCCCTTCGGGTTCCCCGGCGCTTTCAGTGCACGGACGGGTTGTCGCTCCCGTCCGGCACCAGGCCCGGGGGCTCCGGATCCTTGCCTTCCGCCACGCGGCGCTTGCGCCTGAACAGCGCGAGCCGCGTCTTCCGGGCGCTGGCGGCGCTCTTGGCCGCGCCGGGCGTCTTGAGGGGCGGCTCCAGGGGCGCGGGCTGGCCGAAGTCCCGCGCGCCCTTGGCCTTCCCCTGGGCGGAGGCGTGTTCGAGGATGGCGTTGAGCTCCCCTCCGAGGATGAAGATGAGCCCGGAGATGTAGAGCCACAGCAGCAGCACCACCACGCCACCGATGGAGCCGTAGGTGACGTCGTACTTGCCGAAGTGCTCCACGTACTGGGTGAAGCCCCAGGTGCTGCCCAGCCACGCCAGCGTGCCAATCACGGAGCCCGGGGTGATGTACTTGAAGCGCTGCTTCACGTCCGGCAGCAGGTAGTAGCAGAGCGACAGCATCAGCATCACCAGCGCCGCGGTGAAGGGCCAGCGCAGCCAGGACCAGACGAGGTGGAACTCGTCGATGAGCGCCAGCTTGTCCGCCACCCACGCCCCCATGCGCCCGCCCAACAGCAGGATGGCGAAGGACAGCGGGATCAGCAGGCCGCCCATCAGCGTCACCAGCAGCGCCAGGCCCTGCGTCTTCCAGTAGGGCCGGGACTCCGACACGTCGTAGGCCATGTTGAGCGCCTTGCGCAGGGCATCCACGCCGCGCGACGCGGTCCAGAGCGCCACGACGAGACCCACGGTGAGCAGCCGGGGGCGCGTCTCCCCGACGATGGAGGTCAGGTGCTGGCTCACCACACCCAGCGCGTCGCCGGGCACCAGCGGGCGGACGCGCTCCATCATCGCGTCCACTGCGCCGGGCGCGAACGGCATGTACGCCACCAGCGTGACGAGGAAGAACAGGAAGGGGAACAGGGAGAAGATGAAGTAGTAGGACAGCTGCGCCGCCACGTCGGTGACGGTGTCCTCTTCAATCTCCTTCCAGAAGCGACGCGCGAACTCCCTCCACGTCAGGTACTTGAGCCGTGGCAGCCCCATGTGGTTCCCCCTCCGGGTCTGTGGGGAGCCAATGTGTGGACGGCCCGGCCATTCGGCAGCAGGCGGCCAGCCGGGCGCTCGCGGCGGGACGTGCCGGGTGTTGAACGCTAGACGAGCCCGGAGGGCAGGTAGCGGCCCAGCAGCGGGCGCAGGCGGCTCTTCACGTCGGCGGGGATGCGGGTGCGGTCGGTGAAGATGGCCAGCGCGAGCGCGCTGGCGCAGCGGCAGGTGGAGGGCGTGCTCGCGATGCGGGGCAGCGCGCGGCGCAGGAGCGCGGCGCCGTGGGCGGTGACGGCGTCCAGCCGCTGGGTGAACTGCGGCAGGAGCGCTTCGGGTTCCTGGCCCGCGGGCTGCGAGCGCCAGGAGTCATGGTCGGTGGGCAGCGCGATGAGCGCGTAGTGCAGCTCCGCCTCGCGGGCGAGCCGCGCCTCCGGCATGGCGGTGAGCCCCACCAGGTCCCCGCCCCACGTGCGGTACAGCTGGCTCTCCGCCTGGGTGCTCAAGGAGGGGCCCTCGATGCAGACGTAGGTGGCGGAGGGGTGCACCACGGTGTCGCTCGCCGTGTCGCTCTTGGGGGCCGCGTCGGTGAGCGTCTGGCGCAGGGTGGCGCAGAAGGGCTGGGCCAGCTCCACGTGCACGGCGACGTCGTCGTAGAAGGTGCAGGGGCGGCGGTAGGTCCGGTCGATGACCTGATCCGGCAGGGCCAGGTGCAGCGGCTGGATGGCGTCACGCAGGCTGCCCACGGTGCCGGTGGCGATGACGTGGGTGACGCCGAGCGACTTCAGGGCGAAGAGGTTGGCGCGGTACGGGGCGCGGGTGGCGTTGTGGACGTGGCCCTGGCCGTGGCGGAAGACGAAGACGATGGGGACGCCGTCCAGCTCCGTGGCGATGAGTGGGGCGCTGTGGGGCCCGAAGGGCGTCTCCACGGAGAGGTGTTCGCCGCGCCCCTGGAGTCCCAGGGCCTGGTAGAGGGCCTGGCCCCCGATGATGCCCACCTTGACCGCCGCCATGCGTCTCCTCTCGCCCGGTCGCCGGGCGTAGGCCTGACGATATCGCGGGGGGCTCGCCCAGGAAGCGCGGAAGACTGGTAGCTTTCACATTTGCCATGCGTCTTCTTCCGCGCCTCGTCGTCCTCAGCGTCCTGTTTGGAACCCCTGCCCTGGCCGGTCCCGTCCCGCCCGGTTGCGAGGAGGACGCCACCACGTGCAAGGAGGACTGCACCATCGAGTACGGCGGCAACGGCGCAGCCCTCAAGAAGCTGACGCGCTGTTTCGACGGCTGCCTGCAGACGCGCAGCCAGTGCACCCGCCAGTTCAACGCGGTGAACAACCGGGCGCCGGACGCACCGGAGGCCGCGCCCGAGCGCCGGGGGAGCAAGACGGAAGCGGCCAAGCTGCGCGAAATCCAGGAGAAGGACCGCCGCCGCGACGAGGACCCCTTCGGCGACGACGAGGACAAGCAGCCGCGCGCGAGGCCGGTGCGCGACTCCTACGATGATCCGCCGGAGCCGCCCCCGGAGCGCACGGGCTACCGCGCGTCGGACGAGAAGCCCGCGAGGAACAACGGGAGGCAGCAGGCGGCCGTCCCGGCGAAGGCCCGGGAGCCCGCGCGCACGCCGCCCCCGCCCTCTCCCGCCGTGGCGCCAGAGCCGGAGCCCCAGCGCTCGGAGACGCCGGACATCGAGGCCTTCGCGGAGCCGCCGCCCCGCGCGGCTCCGCCCCCGCGCAAGCCCGAGCCGAAGCCGGTGGTGGCCGAGCCCGCGCAGCCGAGCCGCTCGGATGACGATGACCTGCCGGCCCCGCCGCCTCCGCCGGTGGCGAAGAAGGAGCCGCCGCCCCGCATCAAGGAGCCGCCGCGTCCCGTCATTCCGGTGGAGCCCGCCCGGAAGGACATCTCCGAGTGGGACCCCAACGGCGACTGACGCCGTCTCCCGCACAGCAAGCAGCCAGAAGCCCTCCGCGAGGCAGCCTGCCTTCGGGGGGCTTCTTTCTTCAGCCCGCGCGCTCGCGCTCCAGGTCCAGGACGCGCTGCCAGAGCGCGAAGGGTGACACGCCCACGTAGCCGCTCTCCTGGCCGTCATTGCACTCGATGACGATCCACCGGCCGGACACCTCCTGGGCCACGTCGACGACGAGGAACGGGAGCGCGACCCGGCGCGCCGCTTCGCCCGCGAGCGCCAGCGCGTCCCGCTCTTCTCCGGGCGTCAGCGCGTACGGCGTCCCCTGCCACCAGTAGGGACCGAAGCCCACCAACTGCTGCCGCCACCAGAAGGTCCGGAACTCGAACGAGCGGGGCAGCGCGTCCGCGCCCTGCGTGTCGTCCACGCGCCGCAAGGGCCGCAGCTCTCGGCACACCACCTGCTGCCAGTGCAGGATGTCGTCCTGCGCATAGGCGTCCATCGCATGACGGAAGGCCTCCGGGCCCTCGATGATGGAGAGGGACCTGCGATGGCGGCTCGTCTGCCGCGCGCCCTTGAGGAACACCGGCCAGCCGAGTTGCTCCTCCACCGTGCGTGCATCCGGAGGCGTGTCGAACCAGCGGCTCCGGGGCGTCAGGTCCTCCAGCAGCGGATACCAGTGCGGCAGCTCCGTCGCGAGCAGGTGCTGCGCCGGTGAATGCACCAGCCGCACGCCCTGCGCCTCCAGCTCGCGGTAGCGCTCCGCGTAGTCGGGCCACGCGCCCGCGCGCGCGACGACTTCGATGGGCTCGTCGGGCAGCACGTACGGCCGGCGGCACGCGAAGAACCGGTCGAAGGCGAAGTCATAGACGCCCTTCCCTGTCGCCGCGGTGAGCAGCCACAGGCGGTCCTCGACCTTCAGCAGATCCTCTCCGGCACGCAGCATGGACGGCAGCGTGCGTCCGCCGCCCTTCACGGGTCAACGCCTTCAGCCCGCGCGCACCACCACCGGCGCGGCCTTCACCGGCGCGCTCTGTGTCAACCGCACGCCCACGAGCACCAGCGCGCCACCCAGCGCCAGCTCCCAGTGCAGCCCTTCATCCAGGAAGAGCCACGCGACGAGCGCCGTCACCGCCGGTTGCAGGTTGGAGAAGATGGCCACGCGCGACGCGGGCACCTTGGACAGCGCGTAGGACCAGAGCAGGTACGCCACCACCGACATCATCAGCCCCACGTACACGATGGAGGCCTTCGCCGCGGCGCTGGAGGCCCACACCGCCGCGGGCTCCAGCACGAACGGGGCGAGCGGCAACAGCAACACCGTGGCGACCGTCGTCGTCCAGGCCGTCGCGCGCAGCGGTCCATGCTCGGTGGCCAGGGGCTTGCCCTCCGTCGTGTAGACCACCCACGCCACCACCGCCGCGAGGATGAGCAGGTCCCCCACCAGCGTGCCCCGCGCGCTCGCGAGCCCCCGGCCCAGCAGCAGCACCACCACGCCCACCAGCGCCGTGAGGATGGCCGCCGTCGTCCGCGTGGACGCCCGCTCGCGGCCCAGCACCAGGCTGGCCACGTACACGCCCAGCGGCGTGAGCGCGTAGAACAGCGCCGCGTGCGCCGCCGTGGAGCGCGACAGGCCGGAGAAGAACAGCATCTGGTTCACCGGCCCGCCCATCAACCCCAACAGCGCGATGCGCGGCCACGCATGGCGCGGCGGCAGCTTGGGCCCCGGCGTCACCGCGAGCAGCGTCACGAACGCGACGCCGCAGATGAGGAAGCGCCACAGCACCACCGTGAACGGCGACAGCTCCGTCATCGCCCGCTTGGCGGCCAGGTACGAGCCCGCGCTGATCAGCACCTGCACCGTCAGCGCCGCGTACACCCGCCCGAACGGCGGCGGCGCGGCGGACGGCGTCACGGCTCCAGTTGTAGAAGCGCCCATCGTGCGGCGCTGCGTACCAGCTCGCTGTCGTCGCCGCTGAGTTTTTCGAGCAGCGGTCGGGCGTGGGCCTGCCGTGCGACGCCCAGTGCGTAGACAGCGTTGCGCCTCAAACCGTCGTACCGCGCGCGCGCCAGCGCCGTGCCCGGGATGAGCTCCTTGTATTGCTCGGGGGTCAGCGCCGCCAGCTCCAGCGTGCCCAGCGACGCCACCGCGCGGGGCATGAAGCGCTCGTCGTCCGCGAACACCGGCTTGCGGTTCAGCGGGCACACCTGCTGGCAGATGTCGCAGCCGAAGATGAGGTTGTCGAACTTGAGCCGGAACGCCTCCGGCACGTCACGGTCGCGGTTCTCGATGGTCTGGTACGACAGGCACGCGCGCGCATCCACCTGCCGGTTGCCCACCAGCGCGCCCGTGGGACACGCCATGAGACACCGCCGGCAGGAGCCGCAGCGGTCCGCCACCGGTCCGTCCGGGTACGCGTCCACCTCCGCGTCCAGGATGAGCGTGGCCAGCAGCACCCACGAGCCGTGTGACTCCGTGATGAGGCAGCCGTTCTTGCCCACGTAGCCCAGGCCCCCGCGAGCGGCCCAGACCTTCTCCATCATGGGACCGCTGTCCACGCCGCCGTAGGTGCCCAGCCCCGGGTACCAGGCGTTGATGGTCTTGCGGAACGCCTTCATCCGGTCGCGCAGCGTGGAGTGGTAGTCGCGGCCCCTCGCGTACCGCGCGATGGGTGAGCCCTGTGACGGCTCATCATCACGCCAGTAGTTGTTCGCGAAGGACAGCACCGTGCGCGCGCCCGGCAGGAGCACCGACACGTCGAGCCGCTCCTCCGCGCGCGACCCCATCCAGTCCATGTCCGCGTCGTAGCCGGCCTCCAGCCACGACATCAGCGACGACGGCGGAATGGGCTCCGCGCGCGCGAAGCCGATGAGGTCGAAGCCCACGTCCTGGGCGAGCTGTCGGAGCCGGGCAGTGGGCAGTTGTGTCGCGTACACGGCTTACTTCGTCGGTTTCTCGGGGATCCACTTCACGTCCGGCAGACCGGCGCGGAAGTTCACCAGCCGGGCTACCACGAAGAGCAGGTCCGACAGGCGGTTCAAATACATGGCCACGGCGGGCGGGGCCTTGTCCTCGCGAAGCAGCGTCACCACCCGGCGCTCGGCGCGGCGGCACACCGTGCGGGACAGGTGCAGCGCCGCGGCCGCTTGCGAGCCGCCCGGGAGGATGAAGTGCGTCATCTTCGGCAGCTCCTCCTCGTAGCGGTCGATGTGGCGCTCCATCTCCTCCACCCACTCCGGGCGCAGCTCCGGGATGTGGGCCGCCGCCTTGGTGTGCGGAGGCGTGGCCAGCACCGCGCCCACCGTGAAGAGCTGGTCCTGGATGCGCTGGAGGAAGTGCTCCAGGTCCGCCGGCAGCGGGAACGTGCGGGCGAGGCCCAGCGTGGCGTTCAGCTCATCCACCTCGCCGTAGGCGTCCACCAGCGCGTCGTCCTTCGCCACGCGGCCGCCGCCGAAGAGGCCCGTCTCTCCCGCATCGCCGGTCTTCGTGTAGATCTTCATGGCAGCCCTTGTTTAACGATGCGACACGGCGACGCCGTGCGCGGGTGGACAGGGGCCGATATTTTGCTCGCCTGCCCGACCCCACCTAGGGAAAAAGGGCCCCATGCAGCCTTACCTGAGTCTGATGGAGCACGTCCTGAAGCACGGGACGAAGAAGGGCGACCGGACCGGCACGGGGACGCTGAGCCTCTTTGGCCACCAGCTCCGCTTCGACCTCACCCAGGGCTTCCCCCTGGTGACGACGAAGAAGCTCCACCTGAAGTCCATCATCCACGAGCTCCTGTGGATGCTCCGGGGCGACTCCAACGTGCGCTCGCTCCAGGAGGTGGGGGTCACCATCTGGGACGAGTGGGCCAACGCGGACGGCAGCCTGGGCCCCGTCTACGGCCACCAGTGGCGCTCCTGGAACACGCCGGACGGCGGCCATGTGGATCAGATGCAGCAGTTGGTGGACGGGCTGAAGAAGAACCCGGACTCACGCCGGCACCTGGTGAGCGCGTGGAACGTGGCGGACGTGCCCTCCATGAAGCTGCCGCCCTGTCACGTGATGTTCCAGTTCTACGTGGCCGACGGGAAGCTCTCCTGCCAGCTCTACCAGCGCAGCGCGGACATCTTCCTGGGGCTGCCCTTCAACATCGCGTCGTACTCGCTGCTCACGATGATGGTGGCGCAGGCCACGGGCCTCACCGCGCACGAGTTCATCCACACCATCGGTGACGCGCACCTGTACCTGAACCACGTAGAGCAGGCGCAGGAGCAGCTCAAACGCGAACCGCGCCCGCTGCCGCGCATGCGCCTGAACCCGGACGTGAAGGACCTGTTCGCCTTCCGCTACGAGGACTTCACGCTGGAAGGCTACGACCCGCACCCCGCCATCAAGGCGCCCGTGGCCGTATGAGCCCGCGCATCTCCGCCATCGTCGCCATGGCAGCGAACCGCGTCATCGGCCAGGGCAACACCCTGCCCTGGCGCCTGCCGCCGGACCTGGCGCGCTTCAAGCGCCTCACCCTGGGCCACACCCTGGTCATGGGTCGCAAGACGTACGACTCCATCGGGAGGCCCCTGCCCGGCCGCACCACCGTGGTGCTCACCCGCCAGCGAGACTGGGCCGCCCCGGAAGGCGTCCGCGTGGCCCACACCGTGGACGACGCCCTGCGACAAGCCGGCGACAGCCAGGTCTTCATCGCGGGCGGCGCGGACCTCTATGCGCAGACGCAAGCGCTGTGGCACCGGCTCTACCTCACCCGCATCGAGCGGGACTTCCCCGGAGACGCGTTCTTCCCGTCCGTGGACCTGACCGGATGGAGGTTGGTGGAGGAGGAACGGCACCCGGAGGGTGCCCTGCCCTTCGGTTTCTTCACCTACGAGCGTCAGGGCTAGCCCTTATTCCTGGCGTTTCCTGGACGACTTATCGTGCGGGTTCCTCTCACCGAAGGAGCGTGCATGCGTCGCCGTCTGATTCGTGGACTGGGGCTGTTCGCGGTGCTGGGCCTGGCGGCCTGTGGCGGGCCCATCGAGGAGGGCACGGCCGCGGAGCTGGGCTCGCAGGAGCAGGAGCTGCGCATCTGCCCGGATACCGGCGTCTGTCCCGCCGGCGAGTCCTGCTACTACGGCCCGGGCGGCCCCTGCTATCCGTGCCGGACGTACCCGCAGTACTGCGACCTCAACTAGCGCTGAGTCATCCCCGGGAACACCCCGGGTGTTGACCCGCGGGCCCCCCTCGTTTCCTGAGGGGGTCTTATCAATTGAATTTGATTCGCAGAATTGAACACCCGTGACGTGGTTGGTAGAAGACGGCCGTGAAACACGCCGCCGCCCTCACGTTGTGCCTGCTGCTCGCGCTGTCCTCTTCTGCCCGGGCTGAAGCTCCGGCGACCGACGAGGGGCGCACCTGGCACCGGCTGGTGGGCATCCTCCAGTACCTCCAGGCGGACTATCCGGCGGCGGTGTCGTCCCAGTCGGAGTTCGAGCTGACGGAGCAGAAGAGCTTCGCGGCGGAGGCGCTGGCGGCGGCGAAGGAGCTGGGCCCGGCGGCGGCCACGTTCGTGCCCCGCGTGGAGGCCATCCAGACGCGCGTCAATGAAGCGAAGGACCCGGAGGGCGTGAGCCGCGACTGCGGGGAGCTGGTGGAGAGCCTGGTGCTGGCCGGGGGCCTGGCGCGCAGCCCTCGCGTGGCGCCGGACCTGGAGCACGGCAAGAAGCTCTTCCAGGCCAACTGCACGGCGTGCCACGGCGCGGAGGGCAAGGCGGACGTGGCCATCGCGGCGGACATGGAGCCTCGGCCGGCGAACTTCCACGACCCGGAGCTGATGGAGGACGGGCTCACTCCGTACAAGGCGTTCAACACCACCAGCTTCGGCGTGCCCGGCACGGCGATGCCGGCATTCCCCACGCTCACCGAGGACGACCGCTGGTCGCTGGCCTTCTTCGTCTTCACCCTGCGCCAGCCGCCGTGCCAGGGCGAGCCGCCCAACGCGTCGCTGGAGCGGCTGGCCACGTCCACGGACGCGGAGCTGGCCAAGGCGTTCGGCGCGGACAAGGTGGCGTGCCTGCGCCAGAACATGCCGGACGCGGACGAGGAGAAGGTGCTGCTCAACGCGCGCGCGGCGGTGGGCCACGCGATGCGCATGGGCGCGGAGGGCGACTACACGGGCGCGAAGAACGCGCTGCTGGACGCGTACCTCAACGGCCTGGAGCCGGTGGAGCCCAAGCTGCGCGGGCGCGACCCGGCGCTCACCCAGAAGCTGGAGGAGGCCTTCATGCAGGCGCGGCTCGCCGCCGAGCGCAAGAGCCCCCACCTGCAGGACGAGGGACGCGAGCTGCTGTCGCTGCTGGACCAGGCGCGAAAGACCACGGGCAGCACCACGGACGTGCTGTCCGTGGCGTGGCTCACGCTGCTCATCCTGCTGCGCGAGGGCTTCGAGGCGACCATCATCGTCACGGCGCTGCTGGCGGCGCTGAAGAAGATGAAGGCCATGGACCAGGTGCGCGTGGTGCACGCGGGCTGGGTGTCCGCGCTCATCGCGGGCGCCATCGCGTACATCGTGGGGCGCAAGCTGCTGGCGGGCGCGCAGCGCGAGTGGCTGGAGGGCGTCACCGCGCTCGTGGCGGTGGGCATGCTGCTGTACGCGGCGCTGTGGCTCAACGCGCGCGCGAACGTGAGCCACTTCATGGGCGAGTTGCGCCAGAAGATGCAGGGCGCGCTGGGCCGGGGCAGCACGGTGGGCCTGTTCGTCATCGCGTTCACGTCCGTGCTGCGTGAGAGCTTCGAGACGGCCATCTTCCTCCAGGGCCTGGCGGTGGACTCCGCGGCGGGCGTGGTCTGGGGCGTGGTGGGCGGCATCCTGGCGCTGGCGGTGCTGGTGCTCTTCATCAACCGCATGGGCTACCGGCTGCCCATGAAGACGCTCTTCAGCCTCTCCACGGTGGTGATGGTGGTGACGGCGGTGATGCTGCTGGGCAAGGGCCTCCACTCGCTGCAGGAGGTGGGCGCGCTGCCGCTGGTGCCGGTGCGCTTCATCTACGTGGACATGCTGGGCCTGTATCCGGATGCGCTGTCGCTGGTGCCGCAGGCGCTGCTGGCCGTGGCGCCGCTCGTCTACCGGGCCCTGCGCCGCCGGCCTCGCGAGGAGACGCCCACTTCCGGCGACAGCGCGACGCCGACGCAGCCGTTGCGGTAGCCTCAAGTCCTGGTGAAGCGCACACGTCTGTCCACACTCCTCGCACTGCTGCTCGTGTCGGGCCTGGCCTCCGCCCAGGAGGCCCCCGCCGAGCCGGCACAGGCTCCCGCCGGGAGCCTCACGCCCCCACCGCTGGTGGGCGCGCCGGACGAGGACGTGCCTCCGCCGCCGGAGGTCACCTCCGGTGACGAGGTCCCCACGCGTGCCTCCGTCCCCGCCAAGGCGCTGCCCTCCGTGAAGACCGCGCCCGCCGCGAAGGACCCGGTGCCGCGCGTGGCGGTGGAGGTGCTGGGCGGCACGGCGGGCGGCGTCGTGGGCGCGACGGTGCTGGGCTCGGTGGGGTACCTGCTGGGGTCCGCCACGGTGGGCTGTGACGAGTGCCTGGTGATGGCCGTCGCGGGCGCCGCGGCGGGAGGCATCATCGGCATCCCGGTGGGCACCTACGCGGGCGGCCGGTTCATGGGCGGGCGCGGCCGGGTGGGCGCGACGGTGGCCGGGAGCATGGTGGGCTGGGGCGCGACGTTCCTGGCGCTCACGCTGGTGAACAGCGGAGGCACGGAGGCGCCCCCGGCCCTCAACGCCGCCCTCTTCATCCTGCCGGTGGTGGGCGCGAGCGCGGGCTTCGAGCTGTCCCACGCCAATGCCCTGCGCCAGGAGGCCGCGATGCAGGAGACCCCCACTCCGGCCGTGCGCCTGATGCCCGTGGCCACCTACAGCTCCAAGGGCCCGCACCTGGGCCTGATGGGCAGCTTCTAGCCGCCTTCCGCCGGGCTCACGCCCCGACGCGGAACCAGGTGAAGGAATCCTCGCGCACGCGGCCCTCCGCCACCAGCTTCTCCAGGGAGGCCAGGGCGCTGCGCTCCGCCACCGGGTGCAAGAGGGGCGGCGTGTCCGCGTAGGCCGTGGCCACCACCTCCGCGAGCGTCGCGCCCGTCGCGGGCACCGCCTCCAGGATGAGGGCCTCGCGCTGGGCGCGGTGGCGCAGGTACTCGTTCAGCTTGCCCGGCCCGTCCGGCACCGGTGACCCGTGCGCGGGGTACAGCGTCGTCACGGGCCAGTCGCGCAGCCGCTTCAGCTGCGACAGGTACTCCACCATGTTGCCCTCCGGCGGGTCGATGACGATGGAGCCCACGCTCGCCACCATGTCCCCCACGATGGCCGCCTTGCTCCGCGAGTCCACCAGGCACACGTGACCGCGCGCGTGCCCCGGCGTGTGCAGCACGTGCCAGCGCTGCACCATCGGCCCGTCCAGGTTCAGCACCTCGCCGTCCTCCAGCAGCCGCTCCACCGGGAAGTCCAGCCGGTCCGCCGTGCGCGCGTGGCACCAGAGCGGAATGCCCAGCCGCTCCTTCACCACGAACGCCCCACCCACGTGGTCGCCGTGATGGTGGGTGAGCACCACCGCCACCGGACGGGCGCCCTCCGCCTTCAGGCCCGCCACCAGCGACAAGAGCTTCGCGTACTGCTTCACGTCCGACGAACCGGGGTCCACGATGAGCAGGTCGCCCGTGCCCAGCACGTACGCGTTGGTGTGCGTCGCCGGAGGCAGCGTGGGCGTCTCCAGCGCCACCACGCGCACGCCGCGCTGGAACTCGATGCGCTGGGCCACATAGCCCGGGCAGTACGGCGGCGTGCTCAGCTTCGCGCGCGCGTCCGCTTCGTCCGTGAACTCCGACAGCACCTGCAACGCGTGCTGCGCGGGCGGATGCAGCAGCGCCGTGCCGTCGCTCCAGCGCGACAGCGCGTCCTCCGGGCGGATCCACGCGCCTTCCGTCAGCTCGCCCGGGATGATGCTCGCCGCCGCGCCCTCCGGCAGCTCCACCAGGTAGAAGCGCGTGTCGAAGCGCACCGGGATGGCCGGCGGCGTCACCCACCGCCCCGCGGGCTTGAGGTCCTCCGCGCGCAGGGACAGCGTGTGGCGCACCAGCCACTCGCTCCACTTCACCGTGCCCGCGAGCAGCCCCGCGCGCCCCTCCTCCAGCGCCTCCGGAGACAGGCCGCGCGCGCCTTCCGCCACCAGCACGCCCGCTTCCTCGAACAGCTCACGCGCCGCCGCGGACCGCAGCGCGGCCTCCTCGTCCTGGGCGCCCTGCACGGGGACTTCGTGGTCGTCCTTGTCCAGCTTGCCGCCGGGGAAGGCTTGGAAGCCACCCGCGAAGGTGAGCGCGCGCTCGCGCTTCACCCAGAACACCTCCACGCCGGAGTGCGCGCGGCGGTAGAGGATGACCACCGAGGAGGGCCGGGGCTCCACGGGGGTGTGGGGCGTGAAGAGGCCCATGCCGGGAAGGGGCTCGCTCATGGTTGCACCGTCGTCCTTCAGGATTGCGTCGTCTGGCCGAGCAGCCGGCCCATCATCTCGCGCGCCCGCTCCGCCTGATCCGGCCGGACATAGAGCCGCGTCAGTCGCACCGCGCCACTGTAGCGCTGGTAGAGCGGCGTGTAGCGCGCCACCTCCGTCAGCCGCCCCGTGGACACGTCCAGGATGAACAACCCCGGGTTGCCGCCGCCCCCGGAGGACCCCACGTACTTGCTGAGCGTCCCCTTGGACAGCACCGTGTAGTGCTCGAAGCCGCCGCTGGTGAGCGCGCTGTTGAGCACCTCCAGGTCGTAGCCGGTGTCGCGCTCCGTGAACTGCGCCAGCAGCTTGAAGCCCTGGCGGCGGCTGATGCGCTCCGCCCACCGGTTCTTCGAGCGGCGCAGCGTGTACCAGAGCGCCGCGTCGTCACAGAGCAGGAAGGCCTCCGGGTCGTGGGGAATCTCGAACTCGCCGGGCGTCTCTTCGTAGTACCGGCGCAGCATGTGGTCGAAGTTCACCGACGTGTGGTGCAGGTACACCGACACGAACATGTGGTAGCGGCTGAGCAGGAAGTCCTCGAACGCGAACGCCGCCGCGCGCGACAGGGCCAGCACCGCGCGCCCGTCCTTCACCGCCGGGTTCAGGTTGGAGACGATCCAATCCATGTCGTACCGGCCGTAGTTCACGCCCGTGTAGAACGAGTCGCGCAGCAGGTAGTCCATCCGGTCCGCGTCCAGCTCACCGGAGACGATGGCGCGCAAGAGCGGCGTCCAGTCCACGCCCTTGTACGTGAAGCCCGGATCCTTGGGCGGCTTCGCCCCCGTAATCAGCGCCACCGCCGCCGTGGGGGTGATGCCGCGCGAGCCGAACTCCTTCTGGATGATCTCCGTCAGCGAGCTGTCCAGGAGCAGCTTCGCCGTGTAGTCCTCGTGGGTCGCCTGCTCCCCTTCCGCCACGGAGTCCAGCCAGCCGGGCAGCCGCAGCAGCGACCGCCGGGGCGCGATGCGCTCGGACGCGTGCGACAGGGGCATGTGCCCCAGGTCGTGGCAGAGCACCGCCAGGCGCACGGCGGTGCAGAAATGTTCACGCACATCGTCCGGCAGGTCGGAGCGGCTGGCCACGGCGTTGAAGACGCGCGAGGCGACGAACATGGCGCCCAGGCAGTGGGCATGGCGGGTGTGGGTGGCGCCGGGGAAGGCCATGTCCCCGAAGCCCAGCTGCCGCACGTAGCGCAGCCGCTGGTAGAAGCGACTGTCGATGACGGCCTTCTCCGGGTCGCTCACCGGGATGACGCCGTGAATGGGGTCGCGAATCCGCATGTCGTCCTTGTCGGAACCTGAAGCCGGGGGTGGCCGGTTTCCGCTCCAACGGGTCACCCACCGTAGCGCATACCCCGGCAGGCGGTAGCCCTGTGAGGGACCGACCGGCCACCACGCCACAGGCTGGGAAGGTCCGTGGGGACGTGCTAACCCTCGGGGCACTCCGAATGCACATCATCCTGCTGCACAATCGTGACCACGACCTCCTCGAGGACGACCCCGGGCGCGAAGCCCGCGAGGACGTGGTCCGGGTGGCCGAGAGCCTGGCCCACGCGCTCAGCCGGGACGGCGTGGTCGCCGAGCCGCTCGCCATCGAAGGAGACAAGCTGGACTTCGTGGAGGCCCTGCGCTTCCTCCAGCCTGACCTCGTGGTGAACCTCTGCGAGTCGCTGGCCGCTGACAGCCGCGGAGAGATGGCCGTCCCCTGCCTGCTGGACGCGCTGGGCCTGCCGTACACCGGCTCGTCCGCCCTGTCGCTGGGGCTGGCGCTGCACAAGCCCAAGGCCAAGGACATCCTGCGCGCCCACGGCGTCTCCACCCCCGCCTCCTTCGTGGTGCGCAAGCGCGAGGATGCACTGGCGGTGGACCTGCCGTGGCCCCTCATCGTGAAGCCCGCGCGCGAGGACGCCAGCGTGGGCATGGACTTCGACTCCGTGGTGACGGAGCGCTCGGCGCTCGTGCGGGCGTGCGAGTCCGTGCTGCGCACCTTCCATCAGCCCGCGCTCGTGGAGCAGTTCATCCAGGGGCGCGAGGTCTACGTTCCTTTGCTCGGCAACAGCCCGCGCCAGGCGCTGCCGCTCACGGAGATCCACTTCGGTCGCGCGTTCGACGACCGGCCGAACATCGTGTCGTACCGGGCCAAGTGGGAGGCGGAGTCACCGGAGTACCGGGACTCGCCCACGGGACCCTGCCGGCTCGACGCAGTGCAGGAAGCGCGTTGCATCCAGACGGCGCTGGAAGCATTTGCAGCGCTGGATTGCCAGGACTATGGACGCGTGGACCTTCGGGTGTCGCCCGAGGGTGTGCCGTACGTCATCGACATCAACCCCAACTGCGACCTGCACCCGGGCGCGGGGTTCGCGAAGGCGGCGCAGGCCGCCGGCATGGACTACGCGACCCTGGCCTCGCGACTCGTGGAGGTCGCTCTCGAAAGAGCCCATGGAAATCCGCACACTCGAAAGAAAGGACCGGGAACCGCTCGCCGCGCTGATCCGGCGAATCGAAACCTTCTCGCAGGAGGAGCAGGACTGCGCCATCGAGCTGGTTGACACCGCGCTCACGGCGGGCAACCGGGACTACTCCATCCTCGTGGCGGACCGCGGGCAGGACGGCGGCGGGCTGGTGGGCTACTGCTGCTACGGCCCCACGCCGATGACGGAGCACGCGTTCGACCTGTATTGGATTGCCTCCGCGCCGGAAGTTCGCGGCCAGGGCATTGGCGCGCAGCTGGTGTCCTCCATGGAAGGCGACCTGCGCCGCCGCAAGGCGCGGCTCATCCGCGTGGAGACGAGCGCCACGGAGGCCTACGGCCCCACGCGCGGCTTCTACGCGTCCATGAAGTACGGCGAAGAGGCGCGCCTGCGCGACTTCTACAAGCAGGGTGATGACCTCATCATCCTGACCAAGCGCCTGTAGTCCCAAGCGGTCCCAATCCCTGGGCGTGAAGACTTCCGCCCGGGTCCCCGTCAGGAGGGGGCAGATGCCTTCCATGAACCGACCGATGCGACGCACCCGTCTGGGATTGTTGAGCCTGCTCGCCCTGCTGACGGGGGCGCCCTCCCCCGCCTGGGCCCAGGCCCCCGCCCTGAAGAACCAGGTGAAGGCCGCGGCGGCCAAGGCGCAGGCGAAGACGTCCCAGGCCCCGCAGGCCCAGGAGCTCTCCGACGCGCTGAAGGCCCCGCGCCCCAAGGGCGGCGAGTACTTCGGCCTGTACCTGATGGACAAGAAGGTGGGCTGGTTCTTCACCGACCTGACGGTGCTGCCGGGCAACAAGGCGCAGAGCATCAACGAGCTCATCTTCAAGGCGCAGGTGGGCACGCGCGTGTCGGAGCGCGTGCACCGCGAGGTGCGCGTCTACGAAGCGAAGCCCGGCGGCAAGCTCCTGTCCTTCACCGTCACGCAGAAGGGCGACGGCGGGGACAACGAGCTGGTGGGCACGGTGACGGGTGACGCCCTGCGCGTGGTGCGCAAGCGCCCGGGGCAACCGGATGAAGTGCTCAAGCCGATGCCGCTGCCCAAGGAGACGGTGGAGGACGCGGACCAGGCGCGCGTGGCGCTGCTTCGTGGCCAGAAGGTGGAGGGCTCGGCGCTGGACGGCACGGACCTGGAGACCTACCGCACCGTCACCACGGTGGAGGCGCCCGAGGAGCAGATGCTGGGCGGCGTGAAGGTGAAGCTGTCGCGGGTGAGCACGCTGTCGGACAAGGAGAAGGTGCCGGTGGCGGCCTTCCTGACGACGGACGGCAAGATGGTGCGGGTGGACTTCGGCCAGACGATGCAGGCGCGGGCCGAGTCCGAGTCGGTGGCGAAGCGGATGGACCTGGTGGAGGTGTTCGGCCTCACGCGCGTGGTGCTGCCCAAGCCGCTGCCCGCGAAGGCGCGCGAGGTTCCCGGCCAGGTGAAGCTGGTGATGAAGAACCTGCCGGAGAAGTTCCAGCAGGACACGTACCGGCAGAAGTACCAGCGGCTGCCGGACGGCCGCGTGGAGGTGACGCTGCTGGCGGCGCCGCCTTCGCCCAAGGGCCGCGCGGCCAGGCCGGTGGCGGACCCTGACGGTGGGGAGAACCTCAAGTCCACGCTCGCGGTGGAGGCGGACGCGCCGGCCATCAAGGCGCAGGCCAAGAGCATCATCCGCGAGGAGAAGGACGCGTACACGGCGGCGCGGATGCTGTCCGCGTGGGTGTACAGCAACCTGCAGAAGGACTACGGCGCCAGCGCGGACCGGGCCACGGACGTGCTGCGCCAGAAGAAGGGCGACTGCACGGAGCACTCGCTGCTCACGGTGGCGATGCTGCGCGCGTCCGGCATCCCCGCCCGCCGCGTGGACGGCGTCATCTACATGGTGAACTCGGACGGCGTGCCCGCGCTGTACTGGCACGAGTGGGTGGAGGCCTTCGTGGGCGAGTGGACCCAGTTGGATCCCACGTTCAACCAGCCCGTCGCGGACGCCACGCACTTCTACGTGGGCTACGAGGGGAACGCGGAGATCACGCCCCTCATCGGTTCGCTCCAGGTCACGGACGTGAAGTAGTCACGGTGCCGCGTCCCCGTGGCCGCGTCAGTGGCCCGGGGCCGCCACCAGTCGCTCCGCGAGCAGGGCCTGTTCGGTGACGGGCCGCTCGCAGACGAAGCCGCGGCAGAGGTACGCGGCGCCCTTCCCTTCCACCGGGTCGCGCCCCTCGAAGAGCTCCTGGAGGCGCGCGGGCGGAGCGGAGCCCGTGTCGTTCCAGCCGAAGGAGAACACCGGCGCGTAGGTGCGGTTCGCGGCGGCCAGCAGCGGGGCCACGGCCTCGCGAGTCCCCGCGAAGGTGACGCCGGACGCGCCGTCCACCAGCGAGTCCGCCGCGAGCCCCAGGTGGCCGTAGCCCATGGGGTTGCGCACCAGTTGGTCGTGCAGCTTGGCGACGTAGTGCTCCGGCTGGTCCAGGTGGCACACGTCGCCGGTGAGCGCGGAGAGCGTCACCTGCGCCTCCGTCAGCGTGGACGCACCGGACGGGAACGCATTGTCGAAGAGGGAGAAGGCCGCCACGACCAGGTCCTTCTGCCCCCGGGGCGCGGACAGGTACGCCTGCTTCTCCTCGTCCCAGAACAGCTCCACCGCGCGGTGCACGAGCGCGTCCGCCGCGTCCAGGTACTTCGCGTCGAAGGTGGCCTGGTAGAGCGCGGTGAGGCCGGAGGCAAAGTCGCCGTAGTCCTCCAGGAAGCCGTCGATGCGGCCCTGGCCGTGCTGGTACGAGCGCAGCAGCCGCTTGCCGTCCCACATCTTCGCGAGCACGAAGTCCGCCGCGTCCGACGCCAGCTTCGCCCAGTCCGGGCGGTCGAACACGCGCGACGCCAGCGCGAGCCCGCGGATCATCAGCCCGTTCCAGCCCGCCAATATCTTGTCGTCGCGACCCGGCTTCACGCGCTGCTCGCGCAGGAGGAAGAGGACGCGGCGCGCTTCCGCCAGCTCCTTCTCCACCGCCTCCACGGGGCGACCCTGCTCCTTCGCGAGCTGCTCCACGGGGACGACGACCTCCAGCACCGTGGCGCCGTGCTCGAAGTTGCCTCCGGGCTTGATGCCGAAGTGGCGCAGCACGGTGTCCGCCTGCTGGCCCACGGACAGGGCCGCGCGGACCTCCTCGGGATGCCAGACGAAGAACTTCCCCTCTTCGCCTTCGCTGTCCGCGTCCTGCGTGGCGTAGAAGCCGCCGGCCGGGTCGGTCATCTCGCGGCGGACGTACTCGACGGTCTCCTCCACGACCTTGCGCCAGAGCGGCCGTGACTCCACCTGCTCTGCTTCCGAGTACAGGTGCAGGAGCTGGGCGTTGTCGTAGAGCATCTTCTCGAAGTGGGGCACCAGCCAGCGCTCGTCCACGGAGTAGCGGTGGAAGCCGCCGCCCAGCTGGTCGTAGATGCCGCCCAGGGCCATGCGCTCCAGCGTGCGGAACACCGCGGCCTTCAGGGGCTCCCCGCCGCCGCGCCGCCATGCGCGAAGGAGCAGCGCCACGTTCATGGGGTTGGGGAACTTGGGGGCGCCGCCGAAGCCGCCGTTCACCGGATCCATGCGCTTCAGCATGGACTGGCCCATGGCGACGATGTCCTCCGCGGACAGATGCGCGGGAGCGGCGTCCAGTCCGTGGGTGGACAGCTCGCCCAGGCCCTCCTGGAAGCGCCGGGCCTGCTCCTCGATTTCGTCCGCCTTGTTCTCCCAGGCGTCGCGCAGCGCGGTGAGCAGGCGCGGGAAGCCGGGCCGGCCGTAGCGGTCCGAGGGCGGAAAGTAGGTGCCACCGTAGAAGGGGCGCAGGTCGGGAGTGAGGAACACGGTGAGGGGCCAGCCACCGCCCTGCCCCATGAGCTGCACGACGCCCTGGTAGATTTGATCCAGGTCGGGGCGCTCCTCGCGGTCGACCTTGATGTTGATGAAGCCGTCGTTCATCAGGCGCGCGATGTCCGGGTGTTCGAAGGACTCGTGGGCCATGACGTGGCACCAGTGGCACGCGGAGTAGCCCACGGAGAGCAGGATGGGCTTGTTCTCCGCGCGGGCGCGGGCCAGGGCTTCGTCCCCCCAGGGGTACCAGTCCACGGGATTCGTGGCGTGCTGGCGCAGGTACGGCGACGGCTCCTGGGCCAGACGGTTGGTATGGGCGGAGGGGGGATGGTCTGCCATGGGGTACTCCCGGTGTGCAGCGGCTGCGCGGCCCTTCACATTGTGAGCCTGGGTTCGCGAGGGCAAGCTGAAATGGCCTCACTCCCCGCTGGCCAACGGCCCTCCGGTGCGCTTTGTCCGGGGGCGTGCGTGCGTCCGCCCACTCCAGCCCCGGCCCGGGAATGAAGACGTGCCTTGTCCTGGTGGGGCTGGGCGTGGGGGTGCGGCTCGCGCTGGCGCTGGGAACGGACGTCTACTTCGACGAAACCTATTACTGGCAATGGGCCCGGCATCTCGCATGGGGATATTTCGACCATCCGCCGATGGTGGCGTGGCTCATCGCCGCGCTGGGCATCCGAGGGACGGCGCTCCTGTGCGGGCTGGGGACGGGCGTGGCGGTGTGGGGGCTGGCGCTGGACGTGTATCGGTCCAGGGACGCAGCCTGGAGGGCGCTGGCGCTGTGGAGCGCGGTGCCGGTGGGCATCCTCTCCGGAGTCTGGGCCACGCCGGATTCGCCCATGCTGCTGTTCTGGGCGCTGGGGTTGTGGGCGCTCTACCGCGAGAAATGGGTGCTGGCGGGGCTGACGTGTGGGCTCGCGCTGCTGTCCAAGTATCCGTCCGTGCTGCTGGGGCTGGCGTTCATGGTCGCGGCGCTGCGGGCTCGGCGGTTGCCGGCGGGAGCGTGGGTGACGGCGGGGCTTGGGTTGTTGTGCTTCCTGCCGGTGGTGTTGTGGAACGCGAGCCATGAGTGGGTGGGGTTCAAGTTCCAGCTGAACCACGGCCTGGGCGGGCGCGGAGGGTGGGCGACGTTCGGTGAGTACGTCGCGGGCCAGTTCGCCATGGGTGGGCCGGTGCTGTTCCCGCTGGCGCTGGTGTACGCGGTGCGAGGGCCGAAGGAGCAGTTCCTGCTGCGCGTGGCGGCGGTGATTCCGCTGCTGTTCTTCGGCTATGCGGCGGCGAAGACGCGGGGCGAGGCGAACTGGCCGGCGGCGGCGTACGTGGCGGCGTGCATTGGCGTCGCGGGGATGCGGCCGGTGTGGCAGCGGGCGGCGGCGTGGAGCGGGATGGCGGTGGTGCTGGCGGTGACGTCGCACCTGTTGTTCCCGGTGCTGACGTTCGAGCGCGACGTGGTGCTGGCGAGGACGCACGGATGGGGCGTGCTGGAGCGGCTGAGGACGCCGGAGCAGCTGTTCCCGGGCATGGCGCCGGGTCCCACGGCGGTCTACGCGCCCACGTACCAGTTGGCCTCGCAGGTTGCATACACGGCGGGCGTGGAGACGGACACGGTGGGGCCGTCACGGCGCAAGAGTCAGTATGACCTCTGGCCTGAGCTGGAATTGAAGCCGGGGCAGGACGTGCTGTGGTGCTCGGAGAACGGCGCGGCGCCGCCGGAGGAACTGGTGCAACGCTTTGGTTCCGTGGAAGGCCCCGTGAAGCTCACGGGTGTGTTCCGGGGGCGAAGGCTGCACACGTTCACGGTGTGGCGGATTCGAACGTTGAACTCCGCCGTGCAGCCGTAGCACATCCCCATCAGCGCTGAGCTGCCAGTGTTCGACGCGGACTTGTCACTCTTCGCCGCGGAGCCAGAACCAACGCCCTTTGGACCGAAGCGCTCCCGCGAGGAACTCCTGAAAGGAGCTGGCAATCTGCGCGCAATACGCAGGGTCAGGGAACGCTTCGTTGTAGCCATCGCGAATGGGGTAGCGCCCCGCCTCTTGGTGGCTCACGTCGAGGAGGATGTAGTTGCTATCCCGGACCTCGCTGATGGCATACCAGGACGGCGGTCCGGCCTGATCCGTATCCTCGTCGCGCATGACCACTCGCGCGCGGGCAATCCGTGACAGGGGCAGGAACGTGAAGGCGGGATCGACGAAGCCAAACGTGGGATCCCGCTGCGCGAACAGCCGGGCCCCATCACAATGCAGGTAGAAAGCGCGCAGGTCCGGGTCCAGGCGCCACCCCACACGCTGTTCGAACGCAGCCAGTTGCTCCAGCGTTGCAGGCGGGTTGGGCGCGTGGAGGCGAGATATCTCCTCAAGCAGCTCGTTCATCGCCTTGTGCCTATTCTCCATGGGGATGGCGCGCACCCTACCGCGCTCAGTGGAGAATCCTTCCGGCACGAAACCGGGGGACAGCGTCTTCCCCCGGCATGGTGACTCACGTCAGGGGCAGAGCGTGCCTTCGCGGCGGCACACGCGGTCGCCGCAGAAGCAGGAGTAGCCCGACTGGCAGGGGCCGCACTGCGGGGGCGGATTGGAGCCTCCGTGGTAGCCCTCGCCCGTCACGGTCGCGGTGGCGAGCAGCGTGGTGTGCGCCCGGCCCGAGTAGAGCTTGAACGCGAAGGTGTTGCCCGCCGTGATCCAGGGCGCGGCCTGGCAGAAGTTGTCGCCCCGGGCGAAGAGCACTTCGGACTGGTTGTTCACGCTCAGCCAGACCTCTCCTTCGGAGACGCCGCTGACGTCGAAGCAGATGTTCGTCGTCCCCGTCTGCGTCACGTCCAGGTTGATGCGCACGTTCGTGGGCGTCGCGCTGATGGTCCCGGTGATGGGATCCGGCTTGTAACAGAGGGTTTCGTTGTAACCCCAGGTCGAACACGAATAGCCCAGCGTCGTGCAGTGCGCCGAACAGAATTGATTGAGGATGGTGTAGCCGGACGGGCAGCTGAACACCGGCGCACCACAGACGTAGTAGCTCGCGGCGTTCTCCTGGGTGGCCAGGGACGCGCCACCTTCCTCACCTGCGTCATGCATGTCCGGGCCCGAGCAGGCCAGGGCCAACGTGGCGATCATCAATGACAGGATGCGCTTCATGGACATCACTCCTCGTACGGGTTCGAGAGAGCAGCAACAGACCATGTCCAGCCCACTTCAGCCACACTCCAAGTGAATGCAGCCATCAATATGACGAAGAGGAACGCGAAGTAACTCCGCGCCGCCAGCCGTCCTGACAGGGCTCGGGGCCTGCGGCTCTTGAAGAACAGCGTCAGGTTGCTCACCGCCATTCCCAGGGGCAGAAGGAAGAGCCAGCCCGTGGTCAGCCACACGTAGTCGCGCAGCTCATCCACGATGCGCATGAAGTAGCCCACGCCGAAGATGCTCAGCGCGACGTGCAGCAGGTCCGGGGAGAACTTCAGCCCCCCTCCCCCGTCGAGCACGCCGAACACCCCGTCCAGGCTCACGCACCAGCCAGGTCCCACGGCGTGCCCCGCGGGTTCGGACGCTCCACGTTCAGCTCCTGCACGCCCCGGTCTCCGAACTCACCCAGCAACGCGCTGGAGCTTCCCCGGTCCACTTGAGCAACAGCCTGCGCGCCAGCCCGAAGCACGTGTTGATGTACGCGAGTGGTAGACGCGCCCGTCGCTGAACCCCAGCATGTTCTGGAACGCGGGCGTCGGGTCGTGCAGGGCCCTCGCGTCCGCGCCCTTCATGCGGCGCAGGGCAGCGGCCGGTGGTGAACACCTGAACCCGGTAGGACACCGGCGGTGCGCCACCTGTCGAACAGTCGGACAGGTCGTGGGTTGTAGCCCGGCGGGGGCGTGATGACGGTGCGCACCCAGCAGGACAGTGGGCAGGCGGGCGTGGAGGGGTGGGCATGGGGACGTTCAGCGGTCGTGCGTGGCTTTCGGCGTTGGCGTTGGTGGTGGGCGCGGCCCCGGCGTTCGCGCAGAGCGAGCCCGTCCAGCTGGACCCGATGACGGTGCGCCGGTTGACGGACCTCCCCGGCGAGGCCGCCTTCCTCGGCTCCCCCTACATTCTGGCTTCGCGCAACTCCGTGGAGTTCAACGGGCGCCTGTATTTCCTCTCCAACGTCTACGATCCAAAGAGCTCGATCCGGGTCGGCGAACTCTGGGTGACCGACGGCACGCCCCAGGGCACGCGTTCGCTGCAGGAATGGCTTCCGCCTTCCACGAGCATTGATCCGCTGTCGCTGCGCGCCACACCCCACCGCCTGTTCTTCACGGCGAGGACGCCGGGCGCCCGCTTCCAGCTTTGGACGAGCGATGGCACGCGCGAGGGGACGCACCTGACGCGCGAGCTCCCCCCCGACCGGATCCATGGCGTTGGCTACCAGACGCCCATCATCCCCGTCGGGGACAGCGTGCTCTTCACCGTGTTGGGCACGGGTGGGTTGCCAGCCGAGCTCTGGAAGTCGGACGGCACCGAAGCGGGCACCGTGCCCATCAAGAACGTCGCCGCGGACTCCGCCTACGTGACGGCCGGCGGCAGCGCACGCCTGGGAGACACCGTCTTCTTCACCGCGTCTGGCCCCGCGGGCGAAGAGCTGTGGCGCACGGATGGCACCGAGGCGGGCACCCTGATGGTGCGGGACCTCAATCCGGGCCCGGGGAGCGCGTTTCCCCGGGACCTCACCGCCGTGGGGGGCCTCGTCTACTTCGCGGCCCAGACCCGCCAGGAGGGGCACTCGCTCTGGAAGTCGGATGGCACGGCGGAGGGCACCGTGCGCGTCGCGGACTTCCCGCGCGAGGGCGCGGGGAACCACATCTTCCATCTCACGGCGCTGGGCGACACGGTGTTCTTCATCTCGTACGCACCGGAGGGCATCTCGCTGTGGCGCTCGGATGGCACCGAGGCGGGCACCCTGCCGGTGATGACGAAGCCCGCGTCGCTCATCGGGGGAACGAGCCAGGGCCTCTTTCCCGTGGGCAACCGGCTCTACCTGGTGGGCCAGGACTCCGTCGCCGGGGATTCGCTGTGGGTGACGGACGGCACCCCGGAGGGCACCACGCGCCTTCCGCGTCCCGCCCCGTTCGAGCGTGCGTTCATTGACGGCGCCACCGCGTGGGAAGGAGGGCTCGCGTTCACCGTGACGACGGGCGAGGGCGCCAGCGAGCTGTGGCGCACGGATGGCACGGACGCGGGCACGTCCCGGCTGACGCGGCTGCCCTCGGGCCAACCGTCCGCGACGTCCGCGGGGCTGGTGCCCTTCCAGGGTGCGCTCCTGACGACGGCCGGGGACGCGTGGACGCCGCGCGCCCTGTGGCGGCTGGAGCGGGATGACGCGTCGCTGACCTTCGTGTGCCCGGCCACGAAGGACGTCCCCTCCAACCGTCCGGAGGGCACGGATCTGTTCAACCACCCTCCCGAGCTGCGAAGCGGGCCGGAGGGGGCGGCGATCCGCTCCACCTTCATGAACGGCCGCCTGCTTCGGCTCCATGAGCCCACCCCCATCACCTACCAGGCCGAGGACGCCCTGGGCCGCTTCGCGTACTGCACCACCGTGACGACGTCGCGGGACCTGACGGCGCCGGCAATGAACAACTGCCCGACGGCGCTCACCCTGAGCGCGCAATCCGCCCGGGGCGTCACCTTCTATTATCCGGGCCTGCTCATCGTGGACGAGACGAGCCGGGACGTGCTCGTCACCTACAGTCCGGAGAACGGCAGCGTGCTGCCCCTGGGCACCACCCAGATGACCGTGACGGCGAAGGATGCGTCCGGCAACGTCAACACCTGCTCCTTCCCCGTCACCGTCCGCGACAACCAGGGGCCTGGCCGGGCCTGCAAGGTGAACGAGGTCCGCGTGGAGGCGGAAGGCCCCGGGGGCGCGCACGCGTTCTGGCCGGACCTCACGCCCAGCGACAGCATCTCCAGCCAGGTCACCGTCACCAGCACGCACGCGTCCGGCGACCTGTTCCCGCTGGGCCTCACCCGCGTGCAGGTCGTCAGCACCGACGATGCGGGCAACAGCACCACGTGCGAAATCCAGGTCAGGGTGCGCGACTCGCGCCCGCCCGCGCTCACGTGCCCGGAGGACCAGACGCTCACCACCTCGGTGATGTCCGGCACCCGCGCGGAGTACCCGGCCGCCACCGCCGCGGACAGCGTCTCCGAAGCGGAGCTCCTCTACAGCCCCGTCGTGGGCACGCCGCTCGCGCCGGGCCTGCACGCGGTGCAGGTCACCGCCATCGACGCGGCCGGCAACGCGGCGCTCTGCGACTTCCACCTGACCGTGCAGTACGACCCGACGAGCGACATGCGGCAGAGCATGGGCTGCTCGGTGGGCAGCGGCCCGGAGTCGGCGGTGGGCTGGGTCGCGCTCGTCGCCCTCGCCTGGACGCTCAGCCGCCGTCTGAAGGACGGCAAGCCACGCGGGTGAACCATGGGCCATGGCGGCGAGGGGGACTTCCGCTACAGTCCCCTGCGCGCCCCATGGACCTCACCCTCTTCGTCGTCGGACTCATGAAGGTCGTCCTCGGCGGCCTCGTGGCCGCGCTCGGCATCGGCCTGAGCATGCGCGGTTTGAGCCGCCTCTTGGACAGCCACCCCGTGGAGGAGCTGCGCCAGGGCAACGTCGCCTCCGGGCTGGTGCATGCGACCAGCCTCGTGTCGCTGGGCCTGCTGGTGCAGCACGCGCTGAAGGCCACGGGCGATGCGGTGGACCTGGCGGTGCAGAACCCGCCCGTGTCCGCCCTCTCGGTGCTCCAGTTGCTGGGCCTGGCGCTGGTGCACGTGGCGCTGTCGCTGGCGGTGGGCGTGGCGGTGCTCGCCCTGGGCGTGCGGCTGTTCGACAAGATGACGCCGGGCATCGAGGAGCTGGCGGAGGTGCGCAAGGGCAACATCGCCGCCGCGCTCCTCTTGTGCGCGTTCCTGCTGGTCATCGCGCTGCTCACCGCGCCGGGCCTCCAGGCCGCGCTCAACGGGCTCATCCCCTTCCCGCAGCTGCCCACCGGCGTGCTGCGCGCGCCCGCCTGAAGCCGCCATGGTCGCGCGCTCGTGGAAGACGCTGCTGTCGCTGGTGCTGATGGGCGCGCTCATGGCCTTCGCCAGCTGGGGGCTCGTGGTGAGCCGGAAGGCGGGCCGGCTTCCGGATCCCCCCCAGCCGCGGACGGAAGTCCCCGCGGCGGATCCGCAGGAGGCGATGCGGGACCTGGGCGTGGTGCTGGTGCCGGAGGACACGCCGCCGGAGCGGGCGAAGTCCTATGACTGGCGCGTGGACGGCATGGAGCCCGCCCGTCAGCAACTGGCCTACGGGTTGGGCGAAGCGGTGGAGCGCGGGCTGGAGCAGGCGCACCGCGACTACAGCGTGCGGCTGCGCTACCGCGCCATGGGCCCGGAGCGCTTCACCTACGTGGCGCCGCCGGGCTGCGGCACGGACATGCGCTGCATCTACGCGGAGCTGATGCGCAGCAACGCGGAGCCGGTGCGCGTGCTGGGCGAGCGCTTCGCCACCTCCATCCGCGAGCGCGGCCTGGACGCGGCGCAGGCCACCGAGCTCATCCTCGGCTTCGTGCGCCGCATCCGCTACGAGCTGCCCGGCGACGAGCCCTTCGGCATCGTCCCGCCGGGACTGGTGCCCGCGCAGGACCGGGGCGACTGCGATTCCAAGGCGGTGCTGGCGCTGATGCTGCTGCGGCAGGTGGGCGTGGACGCGGTGATGCTCTATTCGGACGCGCTCGCGCACGCGGCCATCGGCGTGGGGCTGCCCGGCACCGGCACCCGCATCCCCTTCGCGGGGCGCGGGTACCAGTACGCGGAGCTCACCGCCGAAGGCTGGCCGCTGGGGATGATTCCGCCGCAGTACGACAAGCCGCAGCTGTGGCGCGTGCTGCCGCTGCCGGACGTGCAGGGCTGAGCGCCACTGGCGATTCGCCGCGAATACAGCTATTCCTGCTCTATCCGGGATGCTCGCCGCAGGGCGGGCCGTCCCTTACCCAAGCGGGGGCAGGCACATGGCGGATTCGCGGACGTGGATGACGGCGGGGCTGTTGGCGCTGGCCAGCGGCTGTGGCGCACAGGAGGACGCGGTGATGCCGGCCGCGGTGGAGCAGGCGCTGGGCGCGTGCACGCACTCGGTGACGACGAACACGTACAACGGGCCGGACTACTGGGGCACGCTCGTCATCAAGAACACGGGGACGGTGGCCATCGCCAACCCGGTCATCGCGCTCGACGTGCCCTCGGGCGTGACGTGTGACGATGATCAGCCCGGCTGGACGCATACGCAGTCGGGCCGCACGTGCACCTTCACTCGCACGTCGTCGCTGACGGTTGCGGTGAACGCGTCCTACACGTTCAACTACTCCACCAACTCCAACACGTCGTTCACCGCGACCAACGTGAAGGTCCAGTCCGACAGCTGCGGCGGCACGTCCCCTGGCGGTTCCGGCCTCACCGCGAACCAGAAGAAGGTGGCCGAAGGGCTGACGAGCATCTGGGAGAACGACACGCCCACGCTGGACTACGCCTATTCGGAGAACATTTTCGACGGGCGCGGCTACACCAGCGGGCGCGCGGGCTTCTGCACCGGCACGGGCGACGCCATCCAGGTGGTGCAGTGCTACCGGGCCCTGCGCACGGAGGCCAACGGCAACCGCATGGCGAAGTACTGGAACGCGCTCACCGTCATCAACAACCGCTTCCTGTCCACCGGCCAATCCCAGGCGTCCACGGCGGAGCTGGACGCGGTGGGCAACTGGACCTCGGACTGGGCGGCCAGCTTCAACACCGCCGCAACGAAGGCGGACTTCAAGCAGTGCCAGGACCAGGTGAACGACGCGCTCTATTACACGCCCACCATCACCGAGGCCGCGAAGTGGGGCCTCACCCAGGCGCTCACCAAGGCCGCGCTCTACGACGCGTCCATCAACCACGGCTTCGACGGCATGAAGGACCTCATCCGCAAGGCCAACACGGCCCTGGGCAACAGCGGACAGGTGGCGCCGGTGATTGGCTACAACGGCATCACGGAGACGGCCTGGCTCCAGAAGTTCCTGGAGAAGCGCCGCGACGTGCTGGCGGGGGACTCCACCTGGGTGGAGGCGGTGGACCGCGTGGCCGCGTACGAGAAGCAGCGCCGCGTGGGCAACTGGGACCTGGGCACCGCCCTGCGCAACGACGTGCGCGCCCGCGACTGCTGGGGAACCACCTACCCGGCGAGCGGCTACACCGTGCGCAGCATCAACCCGGACGGCACCTGGAGCACGCCGTCCTCGTACACGTATTCCTGTCAGTAGGCAGGACAGTCCGGCACACGGGCCGTGACGGCGGGCGCCCCGGGATGGCATGACCCAGGGCCATGGCCCGTGACGTCTCGTTCTTCGACAAGCTCGCCTCGCTGCTCGCCCAGGAACGCGAGGCCGAGAAGGCCCGCACGACCGCGCTCGCCCAGGGGCTCTCCCTGCGCGAGCGCGAGGAGCAGGGCCTGTCGGTGCTGGACCTGGAGACCGTCGAGGAGGAGGTGGGCCTGGGCGGCCGCATCCTCCTCACGCTCGCCCGCGCGGACCGGGGGAAGCTGCCCACGCGCCTGTCCAACGGCGACTTCGTGGCGGTGCTGCCCCGCCGCGCGGAGGTGAAGGACCCCGCGAAGGCGCTCGTGTCGCGCGCCACCTCCACCCGCATCCAGCTGGCCTTCGACCGCGAGCCGCCCGCCTACCTGTCCGAAGGCCTCCTGCGCCTGGACGTCGTGCCCAACGACGTCACCTACGAGCGCGTGCGCGCGGGCCTCCAGCGCGTGAAGGCGATGGACAAGGGCCAGGAGCGCCACAAGCGCGAGGTGCTGCTGGGCAACGAGCCCCCGCGCTTCGACAACACCAAGGACTTCACCCCCACCCGCCCGCTCAACCCGGAGCAGCAGGACGCCGCGAAGCGCGCGCTCGCCGCGGAGGACTTCTTCCTGGTCCACGGCCCGCCCGGCACCGGCAAGTCCACCGTGCTGGCGGAGGTCGCGGCCCAGGCCGTCGCGCGCGGCGAGCGCCTGTTGTGCACGGCGGCCAGCAACGCCGCGGTGGACCACCTGCTGGAGCTGTGCCTGGAGCAGGGCCTGCGCGCCATCCGCGTGGGCCACCCCGCGCGCGTCGCCGCCCGCTTGCAGGAGCACACGCTGGACATCGTGGTGGAGGAGCACCCGGACCGCGTCGTCAGCCGCGACCTGTTCGACGAAGCCTTCGACCTCTTCGGCTACGCGCGGCGCCAGCGTAACCAGGGCCGCAGCCGCGAGCGCTTCTCCAACGCGCGCTCGTCCACGGCCGAAGCCAAGGACCTGATGGACGAGGCGCGCAAGCTGGAGAAGAAGGCCGTGAAGGCCGTGCTCGCCCGCGCGGACGTGGTGTGCGTGACGCTCGCGAGCCTGGGCTCCGGCGTGCTCGCGGGCGAGGAGTTCGACCGCGCCCTCCTGGATGAAGCCACCCAGGCCACCGAGCCCCTGGCCCTGCTGGGCTTCCTGCGCGCGCCCAAGGTGGTGCTCGCCGGAGACCCGCAGCAGCTGCCGCCCACCGTGCTGTCCCAGGAGGCCTCCAAGGCGGGCCTGGGCACGAGCCTCTTCGAGCGCCTGCTCAAGGACCACGGCGACGACGTGAAGCGCATGCTGCGCGAGCAGTACCGGATGAACGCCGCCATCATGGCCTTCCCCTCCCAGGAGATGTACGGCGGCGAGCTGCGCGCCCACCCGTCCGTGGCGGACCGCACGCTGACCGGGGTGCTCAACACCGGCGCGGAGGTGGACGCACCGCCGGTGCTCTACCTGGACACCGCGGGCAAGGGCTTCGACGAAGAGGTGGAGCCCACCACGCACTCCCTCCTCAACCCGGGCGAGGCCACCTACGTCATCGCCCGCGTGCGCCAGCTGCTGGCCCTGGGCCTGGCGCCGCGCGAGGTCGCCGTCATCGCCCCATACAGCGCCCAGGCCCGCCACCTGCGCGAGGCCCTGGAGGCCGTGCACCCGGAGGTAGAGGTGGACACCGTGGACGCGTTCCAGGGGCGGGAGAAGGACGCCATCCTGGTGAGCATGACCCGCTCCAACAGCGAGGGGCAGCTGGGCTTCCTCAACGACCTGCGCCGCATGAACGTGGCCCTCACCCGCGCCCGCCGGCACCTGTTCGTCGTGGGCGACTCCGCCACCCTCAGCAGCCACCCCTTCTACGCGCGCTTCATCGAAGGAACCCAGACGGACGGCGGCTACCGCTCCGCCTGGGAGTGGCCAGACCCCGCTGAACAATGATTGTCATCCCAACGACTCAGGGCTGCCCCGGGGGACTACGCAAGGAGTGCGACCCGGGCGCCCGAAATTTGTCGCCTCGCTGAACGAATTTTGTCACCTGCTCGGCCGCCGGGCGTGGGAGACGGCCGGAAATCAGGCATTTGGCTCCGTCCGCGAGGTCGGCACGAAGGATGCTTTCCTTTCTGCACACGGAGGGAATGCATGTCTCAAGCGCCTGTGGTGACCAAGGAGAATGACGTCTGGGTGATTCGGATCGACCGGCCCAACGGCAAGACCCAGGAGTACCGCTGCGCCACGGAGAGCCAGGCCCGGCAGCTGGCCATGGTGCTCGGCAAGCCGGACACCGGCGGCCCACCGCGCCCGGCGGCGTCGTCGTCCAGCACCGTCGCGTAGGGTCGCCAGCACCCTGGGGGACGGAGTAAGGCGTAGAGGCACGAGGAGACACCCGTGCCCGCCGCCGCATTCGAATCCCTCACCGTCGACGCAGAAGGGCTGCCGCTGCACGTGCGGCAGCGTGGCCCCCAGGGCGCCCCCGCCGTGCTGATGCTTCACGGGTGGCTGGACCATTCCCACAGCTTTGATCCGCTCTGCGAGCACCTGCCCGAAGCCTGGCGCACGGTGCTGCTCGACTTTCGCGGCATGGGCGAGAGCGGCCACGCGGGCCCCGGCGCCGCGTACCACTTCAGCGACCACCTGCTGGACGTGGAGGCCACCCTGGACGGGCTGGCCCTGCCGCCGGTGCACCTGGTGGGGCACTCGCTGGGCGGCATCGTCGCGCTCGCGTACGCCGCCGCGCGCCCGGAGCGCGTCAAGAGCCTGACCCTCATCGAAAGCCTGGGGCCGTCCGGTGGCCCGCCCACGGGCGCCGTGCAGCGGCTGCGCGGCTTCCTGGACGACACGCGCCGGCCGCCCAACCGCAAGCGCTACCCCACCGTGGAGGCCGCCGCGGAGCGCCTGCGGCAGGCCAACCCCACCCTCTCCCCGGACGCGGCGCTGCTCTTCGCGCGCCATGGCACCCGGCGCACGCCGGAGGGCGACTTCGCCTTCACCTTCGATCCGCGCCACCGCCGCCGCTTCGGCCAGGGCTACGACGAGGCCCAGTGGCTGGCGCTGGAGTCCGCCGTCACCTGCCCCGTGCAGCTGCTGCGCGGCACCGAAGGCCTGTCCCCCGCCCCGGAGCTGCTGGAGGCGCGGCTGGCCGCCCTGCGCACGCTGGCCGCCCCGCCCCGCTTCTTCGAAGGCGGTCACCACGTGCACCTGGAGCAGCCCGCTGGCGTGGCCGCTGCGATCGCGGCCTTCGTCGCCGGAGCCGCTGACGCCCCGGCGCCGGAAGCGTCGGGTTCATGACCTGAAAAGTTGGGGGTGCACCTTGGCAAAGGGTCGGGAAAAACCTTTCACCCTCCAGGGCACCCCTCTTCCCTCCAGCGCTCACTTGGTCGCCGCAGCATCCGCCAAGTCCTTGATTTTCGGTCACTGCTGAGGGGCCTTCACGCGCGGCACGGGTCTTGATTAGGGAGAGCCCGAGATGAATCACGTGTCCCGGGCATCCGTGTGCGTGTGGTGGGGAAGGGTGGGGAGCGGACAATGGTGATGGGGTGGAGGGGTCGGTTCGTCCTGCTGGCGTCTTTGGTGGCAGGGACGATGGCGTGTCACGAGGAGGACCAGACGCGCGGGGTGAAGGCCACGGCGGTGCTGGACGTGGACGCGCTCGACTTCGGCGAGGTGCCGGTGGGCGAGTGGCGTGAGAAGGAGGTCCGCATCCGCAACGTCGGCTACGTGCCCTTCTCCGCGCTGGAGGCGTTGGGGCTGGGCAACAACCCGTCCTACCAGGTGGAGCTGACGGACGGAGGAGGCCGCGTTCCGCCGGGCGAGTCGCACGTCGTCAAGGTGCGCTTCCACCCGCTGGCCGAAGGGCCGGTGGAGGAGACGCTGCGCGTGACGACGGACGCCAACGTGGGCGCCCTGCAGCAGCTGCCCGTGCAGGGCCTGGGCACGCCCACGCGCATCGGCGTCAACCCGCCGGTGCTGGACTACGAGACGCTGGAGGTGGACAGCGACCGCACGCTGGAGGTCACCGTCACCAACCCGGTGGACCTGCCGCTGACGCTGAAGGTGGCGGGCGAGAGCGCGGATCCGTTCACCGCGGACACCATCACCGTGCCGCCCAACAGCACGCAGGTGGTGAAGACGAAGTACCTGCCCCGCGCGCTGGGGCAGATGGGCGCGCGGCTGGAGGTCGTGTCCTGCGAGACGTGCACTCCGTCCGTGGTGGACCTGAAGGGCAACTCCGTGGCGAGCGCCTTCGTGTTCGACCCGGCGCCCGTGCCCTTCGACGAGATTCCGGTGCACGAGCGCACCGAGTCCTTCACCCGCGCGCGCAACATCACCTGGCGCCCGGTGACCATCTCCGCGCTGGCCACCAGCGACCGGGCCTTCTCGCCGCTGTCCAAGCCGGAGGGCGCCACGGTGCAGCCGGGCGAGGTGGTGGAGATGCGCATGGAGTTCGCCGCGCGCTTCTCCGGCCCCAACGTGGGCAACCTCACCGTGGCGTACGCGTCCGACAAGGCGCGTGAGTCGCGCGTGATGCTGGATGCGCGCGGTGGCCGGCCCACGCTGGCGGTGGCCCCGGTGGCGCTGGACTTCGGCGAGCTGCCGGTGGGCGGCAAGGTGGAGCAGGTCATCCGCATCACCAACGCGGGCAGCAATGGCCCCCTCACCTTCACCGGCGTGCGCGCGGACGGCGACGCGGTGCAGTTCAACGTGGCCACGCCCACGCGCGGCACGCAGAACTACCCCTGGAAGGGCGGCACCTGGCCCACGCTGGAGGCCAACGGCCTGCAGATCAACCCGGGCGACGACGCGCTGGAGCTGAAGGTCTACTTCGAGCCCAGGAACGAGGGCACCTTCACCGCCACGCTCTACGTGCAGTCCAACGACCTCTTCACGCCCGAGCGCGCCATCACCCTGACGGGGCGCGCCCGCACGTCCGGCCCCTGCGTGTACGAGCTGTTGCCGCAGCCGTCGCTGGAGTTCGCCAACGTGGTGCCGGGCCGCGGCGCGGTGCTGGGCTTCTACTTCCGCAACCCGGGCCGGGCCGAGTGCGCCATCAAGAACGTGCACCTGTCCAATGACGGCGGCGGCGTGTTCACCATGCCGGGCGGTCCCATCACGGGCGGCGTGGTGCTCTACGACACGGCCTTCAGCTCCATGATTGCCTTCCGCGCGCCCACCACGGGCGGCGAGTTCAACGGCGAGCTGATGCTCACCGTCAACAACCCGGCCCACCCCACGGTGACGCTGCCCATCCACGCGGTGTCCAACCCGTCGTGCCTGGTGGCCACGCCGTCCTTCGTGGACTTCGGGCCCATCCGCTACGACTGCCCGGCGAAGCCGCGCAAGACGTTCCTGTCCAACCGCTGCAGCGAGCCGCTCACCGTGGCGGACGCCATCATCGGCAACGGCACGTCCAAGCAGTTCTCCCTGCTCACGCCGGTGACGTCGCCCATCACGCTCCAGCCCGGCGAGGGCTTCGAGATGGAGGTGGACTACGCCCGCAACGTGCTGGGCCAGCACTACAGCCCGCTGTACTTCCAGACGGACACGGAGGCGAACCGCTTCCTCGTCCCGATGCTGGCGGAGACCAACCACGAAGGCATCCAGGTGGACCGCTTCACGCAGGGCACCGACAGCCAGCTGGACGTGCTCTTCGTCGTCTCCAACACCACCACCATGGAGACGTACCAGCAGCGCCTGCGCAACGCGATTCCCGGGTGGTTGACGCGCGCCAGGGAGCTGAACGTGGATGTGCGCGTGGGTGTCACCAGCACGGGCCTGGTGCAGCGCCCGGGGCTGTGCGGCGGCGGCGCCAACGGCGGTGAGGCCGGCCGGCTCTTCCCGGTGGACGGCAGCCGCGCCCGCGTGGTGTCCGGCAACAGCGCCAACGCGGCGGCCACCATCCAGTCCAACCTCGACGTGGGCCTGTGCCACAACCTGGTGCAGGGCCTGGAGACGATGCGCCAGGGCCTGTCTGCCCCGCTGTCCGACCAGGCCGACGACGTCCGCACCCCGCAGCCCAACGACGGCAACCTGGGCTTCACCCGCGCCGCGGCCCGCATGGCCGTGGTGGTGCTGGCGGACGAGGACGACCACTCCGGCTTCGAACCGGACAGCTACATCCAGTTCCTCCAGACGCTGAAGGGCACGGGCATGTCCCAGCGCAGCAACCTGCACGCGCTCGTCCCCGCCGGGACGTCCTGCTCCACCGCCGGGTCCAGCGCGGATCGCTTCACCTCGGTGGCCCGGGGCACGGGCGGCTCCGTGGGCTCCATCTGCGAGGGGGACTACCGCGGGTTCCTGGACCCCATCATCCAGCAGGCCGGTGAGCCGCAGGCGGACTTCCACCTCACCGCGACGCCGGACGGCACCGCGGAGATGAGCGTGCGCGTGAATGGCCGCACGCTGGGTGCGGACCAGTGGACCTACGACGCGGGCCGCAACGCGGTCATCTTCGCGGCGGGCTCCGTGCCCACCCCGGGCCAGGCCGTGGAGATCCGCTACCGCAGCATCTGCGCCGCGACGCCGTAGCCGGAACAGGTTCGTGACGCAGCGCGGCCGGGCCGGTCCCAGAGGGGGTCGGCCCGGTTCGCGTTTTTGCGGAAGCCCGGGCTTTTGAGATCCGCGCTGACACGGCTATCGTCACGGCCGGAGTGGAAACGTTCGGCCGCTATGAATTGCTGCGCAAGCTGGCCACCGGCGGCATGGGGGCCGTCTATCTGGCCCGGCAGAAGGGACCGGTCGGGTTCCAGAAGCTGCTGGTGGTGAAGCGGCTGTTGCCCCACCTGTCGGAGGACGACGAGTTCCTCCAGATGTTCCTGGACGAGGCGCGCATCGCGGCGCTGCTCAACCACCCCAACATCGCGCAGATCTACGAGATGGGGGACGTGGACGGGCAGTACTACATCGCGATGGAGTACGTGCACGGCGAGCCGCTGGGCTCGCTGGTGCCGCGCGCGTCGGCGCACCCGGGCGGGTTTCCCCTGGGCCTGCGGTGCCGGATCATCGCGGAGGCGGCGGCGGGCCTGGACGCGGCGCACAACGCGCGCAGTCCGTCCGGCCGGAAGCTGTCGCTCATCCACCGGGACGTGTCGCCGCAGAACGTGCTGGTGGGCTTCAACGGTGGCGTGAAGCTCATCGACTTCGGCGTGGCGAAGGCGCAGGGCAAGCTGTCGCAGACGGTGGTGGGCACCATCAAGGGCAAGCACGCGTACATGTCCCCGGAGCAGGCGCGGGGCGAGCCGCTGGATGCGCGCTCGGACGTGTTCGGCCTGGGGACGGTGTTCTACGAGCTCTTGACGGGCGGCCGCCTGTTCAAGCGCGAGACGGAGATGGCCACGCTGAAGGCCGTCGTGGGACACAAGATCGTCCCGCCGTCGGAAGCGGTGCCCGGGATTCCGAAGTCGTTGGATCCCATCGTCTTCAAGGCGCTGGCGCGCAAGCGCGACGACCGCTTCTCCACCGCGGGCGAGCTGCAGCTGGCGCTGGAGGAGTTCCTCCAGCAGGAGAAGCTGCCCGGCACCAGCGCGCACCTGGCGGCGTTCATGCGGGACGTGTACTCGGACGAGCTGGAGGAGGAGCGCTTCGCGGCCGAGCCGACGATGATCTACTTCGACCCGCGCCTGATGGCCCGGCCGGGAAGTGCCGCGCCCGCGAAGGCACCGGCCCCCGGGGCGACGCCGTCCGCGGGCAAGGCGCAGGCCCCGGCGAAGACGCCGCCGCGCGCGCCGGAGCCGTCGGTGAGCCAGTCGTCGACGAAGGCCGCCGCGCGCCCGGAGGACTCCGGCGTGGGACCTGCCGCGGAGCGGACCTCGCGCACGAAGGAGAACTCCGGACTGAGCCGCCCGGAGGCCCGGCCCGTGAGGACGAGGGAGAACACGGGCGTGAGCCTGGCGGACACCCGCCCCCTGCACGACGAGGACGCGGGCCGTCCCACCGCGAAGCACGAGGCCATGCGCGGCGAGGCGCGTGCCTCCACCGGGAAGTTCGATGCCGTGCGCGGCGAGGACGCGGGTCCGGCTCGCGCCTCCACCGCGAAGCATGAGGCCGTGCGCGGCGAGGACGCGGGTCCGGCTCGCGCCTCCACCGCGAAGCATGAGGCCGTGCGCGCGGAGACCGGCCGCTCGTCCACCGCCCAGTTCGGCGCCGTGCGCGCGGAGGGCTCGAAGCCGTCCCGTCCGACCGAGGGCTCCACGGGAAGCCGTTCCGCGGCGAAGGCCGTGAAGGCCACCGGGGACGCGACGGGGAGCCGCTCCGCCGCGAAGGCCGTGCGTGCGTCGGAGGACTCCGTCGGGACCAAGGCGCCCGCGAAGACGGGACGCACCGAAGGCTCCGTGTCCTCCGCCCGGCGCCCCGTGCGCGGCAACGGGCCCGACTCCGACAAGTAGGCTCCAGCCGGAGCCGCGCGCCTACAGGCTCGCCAGGGCCACGCGGTACAGCGCGCGGTAGCCCATGCGCGGCGCCACTTCGAAGCGCTCCGCGTTGAAGATGTCGCGCAGCAGCGCCTGCCCGTCCGGCGTGGACTGCAGCCCCAGGAGCGCCGTCTCCAGCGCGGCCACCAGCGGCGCGGGCAGCCCCATGGCCACCGGCACGCCGTCGTTGGGGGCCTCGTCCGTGTACGCCAGGAGCTCGAACTTCGCGCCCATGCCCCGCCCCAGCACGTCCTCCACGCCCGTGGTGAACGTGAGCCCCGTGGAGGCCGGCGGACAGAAGACGCTCGTCACGTCCGCCCTGCCCTCCAGCACCGCCTCCAGCGCGCCCTGGTATGAGCCCGTGAACTGCTGCGACACGAACGCGCGCGACGGCTCCAGCCCCTGCGTCTTCAGGAACGCGCTGGGCAGGAGGTAGCCCGCCACCGAATCGCGGTCCACCCACGCCGCCTTGGCGCCCTTCAGCTTCTCCAGCGTCAGCC
>NZ_RAWN01000052.1:0-52450 GCF_003668895.1 Corallococcus sp. AB045 | reverse complement strand
GCCCCCGGGCGCCCGTCCCGCGGTGTGGCCTCCCGCGCCCGAGCAGCAGGCCCGCGCGGCCCAGGCCACCACTCCGACCCAGCCGCCGGTTCCCCCGGCGCCGCCCCGGGGCGAGCCGTCGTTCATCATCTTCAGCAACCCCGCGTCCACGCAGGGCGCGAACCGTCCTCGCGCGCCGGAGCCCGCCCCCGTCCCGGGTGCCTCCAACGCGCCGGATGCCGCCGTGCCGGAGTGGACGCTGCCCCAGGCCCGCTCCGCGCTGCGGGAGTCGACACGCGACCTGAACCGCCTGCTGGACGTGGCGCTGCGCTTCGGCCGCCGCACGTTCGACTACGTGGCCGCCTTCGCCGTGGTGCGCGGCGCCGCAGGTGGCTGGGACTCGCGCGGTGAGGGCCTGGACGCGAACGCCCTCTCCCTGGTCTCCATCCCCCTGGACGCGAGCAGCGTCTTCCGCACCGTCGCCGTCACGCGCGGCAGCTACGCGGGCCCGCTGCCGCCGGACGCGCTCACGCGGCACTACCTGGAGCTCTTCGGCCGCCAGGCCCCGCGCACCGTCTTCCTGTACCCGGTGGAGGTGAAGGGCCGCCTCGTGGCCATCCTCTACGGCGACTGCGGCCAGAAGCCGATGAGCCAACGCCGGCTCAGCGACTACATCCTGTTCTGCCAGGACCTGCCGGCCGCCTTCCAGGAGCTCATCCTCTTCCGCAAGCAGCGCGTCTCCGAGCTGCGCGCGCCGGAAGAGGACATCACCATCGACGTGGACGTGCCCGGCTTCCCGGCCCCGGTCCAGCCCGCTCCCGCGCCCGCCGTGGTCGCGGGGCTCGGGTGGAACCCCGTCTTCGGCCGGGGAGGCGTGGCCAACCTGGGCCGTGCCGCCTCCCTGCCCCCGCGCGTGCTGTCCCCGGAGGAGCGCCCGCCGCCGGACTTCACGCCGCTCCTGCGCCGGCTCACCGGCCCGGACGCGTCCCAGCGCTCCAGCGCCATCGCGGAGCTGGCGCGCTCGCCGGAAGCCAGCGCCCGGGTGCTCGCGCAGCACTTCCCCGGCCCCACCGCCTGGAGCCGCCTGCCCGTCGTGGAGCTGCCGGAAGCGGACGAGCTGGGCCCCATCCCCGCCGCCCTGTCGCGCCTGGGCCGTCCCGCGGCCGTCGCGCTGGCGCCGCTGTTGGACTCGAACGACGCGGACACGCGCTACCTGGCGCTGCTCACCGCGGGCAACCTGCCCTACGCGGAGCTGGTGGACGGCGTGCTGCGCGGCCTGTTCGACATGGAGCCGGACATCTCCAGCGCCGCGCGAGTCGCCGCCGCCGCGCTCAAGCACCTGCCGCGCCTGGACGCGTCCCTGCGCGACCTGCGCCAGGAGCTGACCAGCCGGGACGCGCTGCGCCGCTCGCTGGCGGCCCGTGCGCTGGGCACGCTGCACGACCGCGACGCCATCGAAGGCCTCATCAACCTCACCGGCAGCGACGACGCCATGTGCGCGCAGGCCGCCGCGGAGGCCCTGCGCGAAGTCACCCGCGCCACGCTGGGTCTCCAGCCGCGCCAGTGGTCGGCGTGGTGGGCGGAGAACCGCAGCCGCCGCCGCGCGGACTGGCTGGTGGCCGCGCTGCGCCACCGCGAGCTGGACGTGCGGCTCGCCGCCATCGAGGAGCTGAGCCGCGCCCTGCACGACACGCTGGGCTACTACGCGGACGCGCCCGACACGGAGCGCGAAGCCGCGGTGCGGCGCTGGGAGTCAGCGGCGGTCGACCCCGCCAACGCCCGCCGGCTGGGCATGCTCTGAGCCTCGGAGGCGCGCGATGACGGGCGCCATGTGGGTCAGCCTGCTGGCGTGCGCGGGGCAGCTCGCGCTCGCCGGCATCGCGCTCGCCCGCGTGGGACGAAGCCCCCTCGCGCTGCCGCTGTCGCTGCTCTCCATCGCGCTGTCCACCTGGAACTTCTCCGCCTTCGGGCTGGCGCGTTCGGGGGACACCGGCTGGCGGCTGATGGGCTTCGCCGCGGCGCTGATGACGCTGCCGTGCGCGGTGCACTTCATCCTCGCGTTCGTGGGCCGCCGTCGCCGCTCCGCGCGGGTCCTGTACGGCACCTACGCTGTGATGGGCGCGCTCGCGCTGACGATGCTCATCGCCATGGGCGTGCCCGCGCTGGAAGAGCGCATCTACACCTTCCGCTTCGGGCTCGCGGTCGCCGTGGGCGTCATCCCCATCCTCACCACGGGCTTCGTGCTGCTCACGCGACACCTGCGCCACGCGGTCTCCCCGGACGAACGCGCGCGCGCGGGCTTGATGCTGCTGGGGCTGACGCTGCTCGTCGCGCTGCTGCTCACGGACCTGGCGGCGGACATGGCCCTGCCCGTGCCGAAGCTGGGCAACGTGGGCACGCTGCTGGGCCTGCCGGTGATGGCCACCGCGTCCCTGCGCTTCCAGCTCTTCGGCAAGGACGCGCGCGCCACGAGCGCGGCGGTGCACGCCGGGGTGCTCGCGCTGGTGGGAGTGTTCGCCTACCTCGCGCTCTTCCGCGCCTTCGCCGCCGAATCCGGGGCGCTCGTCGTGGGCACCACCGCCATCACCTTCGCGCTGCTCGCGGCGGCGCGGCGGGGCGTCACCGCCTTCGTCACCCAGCGCGAGCGCCTGGAGCAACTGGCCACGCTGGGCCGCTTCTCCGCGCAGATGGCGCACGACCTGAAGAACCCCATCGCCGCGCTCAAGGGCGCCGCGCAGTACCTGAAAGAGGAGCATGCGCGCGGCCACTCCTGGGACGCGCACGGGGACTTCCTGGACCTGCTGCTGGAGCAGGTGGAGCGCCTGGACCGCGTAGCCGGCACGTACCAGCGCCTCGCGCGAGTCGAACCGCTGCGCCGGCCGCTGGACCTGAACCGGCTGGTGGAGGGCGTGCTGTCGCTCCAGGCCTTCGCGACACCGGGCTCGGTGGAGCTCAAGAAGGAGCTCGCGCCCGACCTGCCCGAGTGCGCGGGAGACGAGGACCTGCTCGCCAACGCGCTGGAGAACCTGGTGCGCAACGCGTTCGAGGCCATGCCCGAGGACGGCACCCTCACCGTGCGCACGCTGCGGGATGGCGGCGCGGTGGTGGTGGAGGTGCAGGACACCGGCAGCGGCATGGACGCGCGCACGCGCGAGCGGGCCTTCGACGACTTCTTCACCACCAAGGCGACGGGCAGCGGCCTGGGGCTGGCCTTCGTGCGGCGCGTGGCGGAGGCGCACGGCGGCACCGCGTCCCTGACGAGCGGCGAGGGCCATGGCACCATCCTCCGCCTGCGCCTGCCGGCGGCCCCCATTTCCCAGGCCCCGGCATCCGAGGGAGAAGCCGCGTGAGTGACGCACTGAAGGGCCACGTCCTGGTGGTCGATGATGATCCCGCGCTGCTCAAGGTGCTGGGCGCGCTGCTCACCCAGGCGGGCCTCACCCCGCATCCGGCCTCGAACGCGAAGGACGCCCTGTCCCTGCTCGCGCGCCGCCCCATCGACGTGGTGCTGAGCGACGTGCGCATGCCGGGCATGAGCGGCATGGAGCTGCTCGCGGAGGTGGGGCGCGGCTGGCCGGACGTGCCCGTGCTGCTGATGACCGCGCACGGCACGGTGCCGCTCGCGGTGGAGGCGATGAAGGCGGGCGCGGCGGACTTCGTGCTCAAGCCCTTCGACCGCGAGGAGCTCCTTTTTTCGCTGAAGAAGGCCCTGCTCCACGCGAGCCAGGACCCGGAGCCCACGCGCGGCACCGGCAAGGCGCCGGACGGACTGGACAGCCTGCTCATGGGCCAGAGCCGCGCGATGAGGGACGTGAAGGCCCTGCTGGTGAAGGCCGCCCAGGGCACCGCCACGGTGCTGCTGAGGGGCGAGTCCGGCACGGGCAAGGAGCTGGCCGCGCGAGCCCTGCACGAGAACAGTCCCCGGCGCGCGGGGCCGTTCGTGAAGCTGCACTGCGCGGCGCTCCCGGACACGCTGCTGGAGAGCGAGCTGTTCGGCTACGAGAAGGGCGCCTTCACCGGCGCGGCCACGCGCAAGCCCGGCCGCGTGGAGCTGGCGCACGGCGGCACGCTGTTCCTCGACGAGATTGGCGACGTGTCCCCCGCCGTGCAGGTGAAGCTCCTTCGCGTGCTCCAGGAGCGCGAGTTCGAACGGCTGGGCGGAACCCAGACGGTGAAGGTCGACGTGCGCTTCGTCGCGGCCACGCACCAGTCGCTGGAGGACGGCGTGCGCCGGGGCACCTTCCGCGAGGACCTCTTCTACCGGCTCAACGTGGTGCCTCTCTGGCTGCCCACGCTGCGCGAGCGGCCGGAGGACATCGTGTCCCTCGCCCGCCACTTCCTGGACGTGCACGCGAAGAGCAACGGCCGCGTTCCATTCACCCTGAGCGAGGACGGCCTGCGCGCGCTCCAGGCCCAGCCATGGCCCGGCAACGTGCGCCAGCTGCAGAACTTCCTGGAGCGGCTGGTGGTGCTCTCCGACGGGCCCGCGCTCACCGGCGAGGACGTGGCGCGCGAGCTCACCCGCCAGCCGGGACTCCCGCCGCCGCCCGTCGCCGCGCCGCTGCCTCCGTCGCCGTCCGACTCCGTCACGCTGGAATCACGGCGCAAGGACGTGGAGAAGGAAGCCCTGGCGGATGCGCTGAAGCGCTCGGGTGACAACCGCACGCTGGCGGCGCGGCTGCTCGGGGTGAGCCGGCGCACGCTCTACAACAAGCTGGAGGAGCACGGCCTGTTGTAGGGGTGCCGGGAGGCCGGGAGGCCGTCACCCGGTTCGTGTTGTCACCGAATGCTTCCGTGTACTGACCTGACTTCCGGGTTTATGCTGCTTCGCGCTCGTACTCCCTGGACGCGGCACCGCAGCGCACCCGAGTCCCCCTCCCGGCCCGCAGGGGCTGGCTGACACGAAGGAGCAACGCCCCATGACCCAGTCCCTCGCCGCCCGCGTGAGCGGTCCCGTCTACACTCCCAACGACGCGGGCTATGCCCCGGAGTGCGCCGGCTTCAACGTCGTGGTCACCCATTCGCCGCAGTACGTGGTGGCGGTGAAGTCCACGCAGGACGTGGCGGAGGCCATCCGCTTCGCCCGGGAGAACAACCTGCCCGTCTCCGTGCAGGCCACGGGGCACGGGACTGACCTGCCCATCACCTCCGGCGTGCTCCTCTCCACGAAGGCGATGAACCACGTGAGCATCGACCCGGCGACGCGCACCGCCACCGTTGGCGCGGGCGCACGCTGGGAGCCGGTCGTCGCGGAGGCGGCGAAGCACGGACTGGCGCCCATCGCCGGCTCGTCCACGAACGTGGGCGTGGTGGGCTACCTGCTGGGCGGCGGCATCGGGCCGCTGGTGCGCAGCCACGGCGTCAGCTCCGACTACGTGGTGGGCTACACGCTCGTCACCTGTGACGGGGAGACGGTGGAGGCGACCGCGGAACAGCACCCGGACCTGTTCTGGGGCCTGCGCGGCGGCAAGAACGGCTTCGGCATCGTGACGGAGGTGAAGGTCAAGCTGGTGGAGCTGCGCTCGCTCTACGCGGGCAGCCTCTTCTTCGAGGAGCAGCACATCGAGGCCGTGCTGCGCGGCTGGGTGAAGTGGACGTCGGAGGCGGACGCGCGTGTGTCCACGAGCATCGCCGTCATGCGCTTCCCGCCGTTCGACTTCATCCCGCCCCCGCTGCGCGGCCGCACGGTCATCAACCTGCGCTTCGCCTACCCGGGCTCCGTCGAGGAGGGCGCGAAGTTCGCGGCGCCCCTGCGCGCGCTGGCGCCCCTCTACCTGGACATGCTGGGCGAGCTGCCCGCGACCCAGATGGCGCGCATCCACAATGATCCGGATCAGCCCAGCCCCGTGTGGACCACCGGCATGATGCTGACCCACGTGGACCAGGACTTCGCGACCACGGTGCTGCGCCACGTGGGCGCGGGCGCGCAGACGCCGTACTTCATGCTGGAGCTGCGGCACCTGGGTGGCGCCTGCCAGAAGGACGTGGCGGGCGGCTCCGCGGTGGGCGGCCGCAACGGCAACTTCCTCGTCGGCCTGGTGGGCATGCACCCGCCGCTGTTCGAGACGGTGCTGCCCGGCGCCACGGAGGGCCTGCGCGCGGAGCTGAAGCCGTGGCTGTCGCCGGAGATGACCATCAACTTCATGGGCAAGGTCCGCGACGCGGAGCACTTCGACAGCGCCTGGCCGGACGCCATCCGCGCGAAGCTCAAGGAAGTGCGCGGCAAGTACGACCCGCACAAGCTCTTCGCCGCGAAGTAGCGGTCGACGAGAGCCTTCAGGGAGCCAGCGTCGCCAGCGCGTCCAGCTCCTCCTGGAACGCGGCGACGACGGCCCCCGGGTCGGGCACGCGTGACGCATCCGAGGCCACGCCCACGGTCACCTGTCCCGAATAGCTGAAGAGGCTGACCCCCAGGCCCACGTGGCCGGCCTGGGGGACCCAGAACGTGAGTCCCGCGAGCCGGCTGCCCGCGAGCGACACCGGCTGGCGCGGCCCGGGCACGTTGGTGGCGACGAGCGACGCCTTGGTGCCCACCAGCATCTCCACGAGGGCGCGCTCCAGCGCCGCGGGCGTGCGGCCCAGAAGTTCCAACATGCCAGACGTCACCACGGCCTCCGGTGAGCGCTTGAGGTGCTCCATCCGCTTCGCCACTTCGCGCAAGCGGCGGCGCGGCTCCGCCTGATGCACGGGGAGCCGCAGGAACACCACGCCGAAGCGGTTGCCCAGCTCGCGAGGCACCGGAACATCCAGGGGCCGCAGGTTCACCGGCACCAGCGCGTGCATGTCCTCCAGCGAAGCGTCCCGCGTGGCCAGGTAGCGCCGCAGCGCGCCCGTCAGCGCCGTGAGCAGCACGTCGTTCACCGTGCCGCCCAGGGTGCGGCCCACGGCCTTCACCTTCTCCAGCGGAATGGGCTCCGACCACGCGGCGAGCTTCCGGGGGCCCAGCGGTCCGCGCAAGGGAGAGCGTGGATCCCTAGGCAGCACCAGCACCCTGCCCACTGCCGCCGCCCCCTTCGCGCCCTCGCGAACGAGGTCGCCCGCGAGGATGGGCTCGCGCACCAGCTCCGCGCCCTTGCGCAGCGCGGAGCGGGCGCCCCGGGCGAACCGCATCCAGCCCGGAGCTTGAGGTGGCCGCTCCACCTCGGAGGGCGTCACCACCTCGGAATCTTCATCCCGGACTTCCGGCACGGCGGCGGCGTCCACCGGATCCGTGAGGGACAGCAGCACCCGCGCGAGCGCGATGCCATCCGCGATGCAGTGGTGCAGCCGCGCGAGCAGCACGTCCCCGCCCGGCGCGCCTCGAATCAGGTGGAAGTGCCACAGCGGACGCGAGCGCTCCAGCGGCACGCCCAGCCAGTCCCCGACGAGCGCCTCCAGCCCCGCGCGCCCCGCCGACTCCGGCACGCGCAGCGTGGACAGGTGCTCGTCCACGTTGAAGTCCGGCGCGTCCTCCCAGTGCGGCGCGCCCAGCGGCCCGGGCACCACCCGCTGCCGGAAGCGCGGGTAGCGCTCCACCAGCCGCTCGCGCACCACCGCGCGCAGGCGCTCCAGGTCCACGGCGCCGTCGAACCACAGCACCGCGGTGATCATCATCAGGTTCGCGGGCTCCTCCATCTGGAGCCACGCCGTGTCCATGCTCGCCATCCGCTCGCGACCTGCCATGGCGTCCTTCTCACCCGTGCGCCCCGGTGGGGGCAAGGTCGTCCTCAAGGCTTGGGTTGCGGCTCCGGCGCTTCCTGCTTCTCCCGTTCGAACTGGAACGTCTGCCGGGTGGCGCCCGGCACCGTGAGGACGAGCGAGTCCTTCTCCTCGATGGCGTACGTGAACTCCCCGCCCTTGAACTTGCCCTGGGACAGGGGCACCACGCGCTGCTTGCCGCACACCGGGCCCACCGCCTGACCGTCCTGCGTGCGCAGCGCCAGGTGCTTCTTGTCCTTCACCTCCAGCCGGCCCCACGCGCGCACGTCCAGCGTGCTGCCGCGCCCGAGCGTCGCGTCATCCAGCTTCGTCCGCAGCACGAAGCAGCCGCTCGGCGTGACCTGCAGCGCCCGCGCGTAGTCGGACCGGGGCTGCACGTCGATGCGCTCCGCCTGTCCCTGGTCCGTGTCCGGGATGCTCGCCGCGGACAGCACCCACGTGCCCACCAGCTCCTTGGGGACGGCCGTGCCCTTCGGGGCCTTGTCGCCCTCGCACGGGTTCGTCACCAGCTTCTCCGGGCTCTTGGGCGCGGGCTCGAAGGACTTCTCGCAGGTGAGGCCACACGACTTCGCCGCGCACGCCGTGTCATCCGGCGCGCAGGCCGCCTTGCTGGTGCAGGCCTTCAGCCGCTTGAGCGCGTCCTCGCACCCCTCGCGCATGCACTTGTCTACGCACTCCGCGTCGATGCACTCCGACACACAGACCCAGTTGGTGCGGCCACACACGCCCGCCACGGTGCGTGGAGCCTGGGCCGCCGCGGGCAGCGAGGCAGCGGAGACGAGAAGCAGGACGAGGAGTCGGAGCGGTCGCATGCGCACTGCAAGCTAGGCAGTGCGACCACCTCCGGCGACACCCGGCGACAGGATGGCTGTCCACCGGGCATCACTCCGGGCTCCGGCACTGCCGTCAGGTGAACTGCCACCGCCAGGTGCGCGGGTCGGACGGATTGGGCAGCTCCAGCTCGAACTCCAGCGTGTCGTAGCGGCTGAACTCGCGCGGCTCCACGCGCAGGAGCGTCATCGCCGTGGTGTTGCGCTCGCGCATGGGCGACACGTCGTAGGCCAGCTCCGCGTCGAAGGCGACCTTGTAGAACAGGCAGAAGCCGTCCACCCGCCCGTCCTCCTCCACCGGCCGCTGGATGCGCACGCGCGAGGGCAGCCCCTCCGCGCGCATCGTCTCCAGGTCGAACCCGAACGCGGGCTCCGGTTCACACAGCAGGTGGTCCACCTCATACGAGCGCACCAGCCGCGTGAAGTACGACGGGCTCATCGCCTCGCGCAGCGACTGGAGGCAGCGGAAGTCCACGTGCGGCAGATGCTGCGTCCAGATGAACGGGACGCACGCCTCCTCGCGGAGCTGCACGGGCTCCACGTAGACCTCGAAGCGGTTGGGGAGGATGCGGCCGCCGGGCTTGAGCAGGCGCGAGCGCAAATCCAACATCCGGGGCACGAGCCCCGCGTCGAGCAGCGCATCTCCCAGCAGCTCATGCAGCAGCACGTCCGCCTTCTCCTGCGGCTGGAAGTGCCAGGTGGGTTCGCGCACGAAGTCGATGCGGTCCAGGCCGTTGCGGCGGGCCACCCACTGCGTGGTGTCCAACAGACGCGAATCATCCACCGCGTACAGCTTGCGCGGGTTCTGGTGCGCGGCGAGGAAGGTGCGCAGGCCAGTGCCGGCCTTCACGTCCACCACCACCTGGTTGGGGCGCACGTAGCGCTCCACCGCGCGGCGCCACATCTCCACGCGTTGCGGATCCGCCAGCACCGAGTCCTGCGGCGCTGGACTGGACAGGGACAGGCTGTTGGGCGCGTGCCGGCGGTGGAGATGGGACACGAGCGGCAGGTGCCTGAGACGCGAGCGCAGGTCCATCAATGCCTGACGCGGCAGGTCGAGCAGATTCGACATGGTGGCTTCCCCCCGGAAGGCCGTGACGGTCCCGACAAAGACGCGGCCGACCACCCCGTCCCCCGGAACCGGACTCCGGAGGATGCGGTAAATCCCGGCTTTCCCCCAATCCGTCCCGAGTGCCGCTCACTGTCCCCGCGTGAACACCCGCCCCCGCACCGGGGGCTGAATCCACTCGCACCGGCTCGTGACAATCCCTCAAGGCAGGAATGCACCGGGAACCCCGGTGACCCCTCGCCGGCGGTGTGGAGCAGCCGTCGGCGAGGGGCCTTCCCACCTGCCGGGAGCGTCCGCGCATGACAGTCCAAGCATCCCTCCGGGCGGGCAAGAAAACAGGTGGAAGGCGTCTATTCCGGAAAGTCGCTCATTCGCGAGCCCTGCTCGTGGACGAGAGGAAGGCTGCCGGTCACGCCCGTGGATGGACCCAGGTCTTGTTGGAAGAGGGGGCACGGATGATGCGAGCGATGGAATCGCGGACGCAGGGCGGGCGGGAGCGGGTGGAGGACGTCCAGGGCGCGGCGCACTGGGAGGCGCAGCCGTGGCGGCTTCAATTGCAGGACGCGAGGGCGCGCGAGCACCGGGTGGCGCGGTCCGCGTGGGTGGCGGCGCTGCTGGCGGAGGGCTGCGCGGCGGAGGCGGAGGTGGCGGAGTTCGCGGGGGCGCTGGAGGACCGGGCGTCGCTGAGCATCGGGCAGGTGTTGCGGTTCGCGGACAGCGTGCGGGTGCGCATGGCGCTGGCGTGCACGGACGACGAGGTGTTGCAGCTGGCCTACCTGCGCCGCAACGCGGAGGAGCTGGCGGAGCGGATGATTGACTGGGCCAACACGGGGCGTCTGCCGGCGTAGGGCAGCAAGCGGGGCACCGCGCGGACGTTGGTGGTGGGCGTCCCGGGTGGGAGTGCCTTGACAGGGGCGGTGGGGCGCTCTCAGGTGGGGGCATGCTCGCCCTCGCACTTGCCGCCACGCTGGCGGCCGCACCCGCGCCTCGCGTCGCCGCCTCCACGGTGACGGTCCTCCACGTCCCGCAGTTGGATCAGCTCCAGGGTTTGAACGCGTTCCTGACGCGGGCCGGGGCGTACTCGCAGCTGCTGAACCCGGAGGCGTGGCGCGGCGAGTTGCACCCCATCCTGCGGCTCGACCTCGGGAAGCCGGAGGTGATGGAGGCGCAGGGCATCGACGTGACGGGGCCGCTGACGGTGTCCATGCGGCAGGACGGCCGCATCGCGTGCACGCGGGTGAAGGACGCGAAGGTGTTCCAGGAAGCGACGGCGAACGTGCTCGCGCGCAGCGGCGACGTGAAGGCGGGCACGGTGAAGGGCGTGACGACGCTGCGCGCGCCGAGCGCCACGGGCGGCTTCGGCGGCTACGTCATCAAGGGCCAGGAGGCCTGCGCCTTCCTGAGCACGGATTCGGACGACGCGCTCCGCAAGGAGGCCGCGAAGCTGGTGGCGCTCAAGGCGCCGGCCGCGGACGCGCGGATGGCCACGGTGCCGGGCGCGCTGTTCGTGTCCACGAAGGACGGCGTGTTGGCGTTGGATGGCACGGCGACGGGGCTGAAGGTGGAGGGCACGGCGACGAAGCTGCCGCTGCCGCCCTTCCAGGCCAAGGGCACGAGCCCCTACGGCGCCATGGCCCCCGCGGGCCTGCTCTTCGCCAGGGCGCAGGTGGCGCCGACAGGCGTGGCACAGGCGGTGGAGTCCGTGGCGGACGCGGTGCGGACGGTGTGTCCCACGTGCCCGGCGGCGGACGTGAAGGCGGTGACGGACGCGCTGGCGAAGCAGCTGACGGGGCAGGTGTTGTTCGGCGTGGACTCGGTGGCGGTGCGCGGTTCGTTGCGCAAGCCGGAGGTGCGCTTCTTCGCGGCGAAGCAGGCGCTGGCGGCGGAGGTGACGGACGCGGCGGCGGTGAAGGCGGCGCTGGCTCCGCTGGCGAAGTTCCCGGGCGCCAAGACGCTGGAGGACGGCTACGCGATGGAGGCCAAGGGCGGCAGCATCTACGTGCGGCTCAAGGGCAAGCAGCTGGTGTTCGGCAACGACTCCACGGTGACGCAGACGCTGCTCGCGGCGCTGCCGGAGAAGGGCGGGCCGCTGAAGCGTGCGGTGGAGTTCACGTTGGATCCGAAGAAGGTGGCACGAGGTCTGTCGCAGGTCTCGCTGATGGACGTGATGGGCGACGAGCGCCTGGCCGCGTTCTTCGGCGCGAGCACGGAACTGGGTCCTCTGCTCGCGAAGAGCGACAGCATCACCGGCTGGCTGGACAGTGCGCCAAACGGCGCGCACCGGTTCCAGATGAACTGGTCGCTGCCGGAGAAGAACTGAACGGGGCCTGGAATGACGGCCAAGGTGTTTGACGAGTACGGAGTCTGGGAACCGGATGTCGAAGCCGCGCTGCGCACGCTGGGTCCCGTGCTCGGGATTCCTTTCAACGCGCACTACAGCGACTACCTGGGAGGTGATTATTACAGGGCGAGCCATCAGAGAGGCGAGGTCGCCATCCGGCCCAACTACCTCTACTTCACGAAGAGCTGGGCGGCGGAAGACCACAGGGAGTTCAGCACTCTGCTGTTCGTGAGTGGCATCGCGGATCCCGATGGCTTGCGACAGCTGCTCCAGGAACGCTGTGGCTCGCGAGTCGTGTGGCTGAAGCGGGTGTCCGTCGAGAAGAACCGCAAGAGCGAGGTCATCTTCAAGCTGAATGGCCACAGCGCGTAAGCATCGAAGCTTCTGACGCGAAACGGCCCGCTCCGGGCAATCCCCAGGGCGGGCCGTCGTGTCTCCGAAGCAATCCGGACTCTACTTGCGCACCAGCTCCACCTGCATGCCCAACAGCTTGCGGCTCTCGCCCGTGGTGCCGCACATCGCGCCGTCCATGAGCGGCCCCATGGGGCGCGCCATGCCCTCCACCTTGCACCAGTAGCGCACGGTGTACAGATGCGCCCCTTCCCCGCGCAGCCGGATGCCGAAGGACTCCAGGCGTCGTGACTCGCCCTGCGTTCCGCACGGCGCGCCCTCGGGCAGCCACCCCGAATCACCGATGTCCTGGAGGTGGCACTGATACTCCAACTGCACGGCCTTCATGGGGCTTCCTTGTGGGAGACACCCGACCAGACGCCAGGCTAGCGGCGGCGCTCGACTCAATGCATTCACCTGTGGGCCGGCGTCCTGTCAGACCGGGCAGCGACTCTCTGTATTTTTCGCCCCTGGCGGGGCCTCTCACAGAAGGCGTCGATGTTCATGCGTTGGAGCCTTGTCGCCATGCTGCTGGGGCTGTTGTCCGGGGCAGGCTGGGCGCAGGAGGTGGTCATCCCGCAGGACTCCGAAGAGGCGGAGGCTCCTTCTTCACCTGCGGACCCTGTCGCGAACTCGCAGTGGGTGAACCTGCTGCGCATGGAAGCCACGTCGCTGACGCTCCTGCCCAACAACGGCGTGGGTGGAGACGAAGGCTTCGTGCAACTGGAGCCCAAGGTGGTGGTGGCCAGACGGGGGACCTTCCACCTCAACCTGGGAGCTCCGGTGCGGCTGCGGTTGTGGGGTGGCGGAGCCGGAGGCGGCTTCGTGAGAAAGGAGGACTGGGACACGCTGTCCGACTGGGGGCAGGTGGTGCGCATTCTCACGGTGGGAGGTGACGCACCGAACTCGTTGTGGATGGGCACCCTGGAGTCCTACACCCTGCTGTCCGGACATCTGGTGCGCCGCTACAACAACCGAGGCAACCCTGACTACCACCCGGCCGGAGCGGTGGTGACGGGTACGCTGGGCCCGGTGTACGCGGAGGCCTTCGCCTCGGACGTGTTGGGCGCACGTCTGGCCGGAGCGGAAGTCGAGCTGGACCTGCAGTACGTCCTCTCCGGCCAGCCTCTACACTCCTCGCGTTACATGGTGTCCCTGTCCGCGGTGCATGACTGGGGGAAGGCCGGCGGCGCTTCTGAGCCGATGACGTTGGCGCACCTGGATGGCACGGCCATCGTGTTGAAGAGCGGGAGCCAGGACGGTGGCTTCGAATTGCACCTGCTGGGTGGTTGGGGTGGACGTCCAGGAGAGGGAGGCGCATGGGGCGCGGTCGCCGGCCTGGGCGTGGAGTCGGTGTCGCCAACAATGGACCTGCGGGCGCGCCTGGAGGGGCGCATGCAGCGCGGAGGCTTTCGGCAGGGGGCCTTTGGCCCTGACTACGAACTGGCGCGCTTCCAGGTCGCGGGCCCGTCCGCCCTGCCGTTGGCACACGCGTCCTTTCCGGACGGGTACTCGGCCTACGGCGAGGTGATTCTGAGCTGGGACGAGGAGCGCCTGGGCGTCCTGGCAAGGCGACACTTTCGCCTCACCCTGGGCGCGGAGGCCTTCACCTGGGGCCGTGTGGACATGGACGGGCGCCTGGAGGTGCAGCTCTTCCACAGGGACTTCACGGTGGCTGTGGCAGGGCTCGCGGTGGGGATGGGCGAGCTGGGTGCGCGCTACCTCGTCTCGGGAGAGGCCCGGTGGCGCTTCCTCGGGGGAAAACTGTACGCGGTGGGCCAGGGAGGCACGGTGCTCTACCCGGAGGCGGAGGGGACGCTGCGGCCGGGTGCCTTCGCGGCCGTGGGTGTGGGGGTGGACAATGTGCGCTGAGCGCCTGCCATGCAGAGGCGTAGGCCTGCTGTTGGCGACGGCGATGCTCACTGCCGGCTGCGCCTCGATGCCAACCCGGCCCGCTCTGGGTGCCGCCTTGGCCTCCAGGCCCTTCTCCGTTTCAGACCAGGCGCTGCGGAGTACGGCGGGCGGTGCGTCACAGGGGGAGGAGTCGGCCTCAGCCGTGGAGAGCACGGATGCGCTCCTACTCCGTCGACGCGAGCCCCTGAGGGGGGAAGGCGAGGGTGCGGGTGCGCCGGACCCGAAGGCGATGGCCGGCGGCCGGGTTATCGCCTGTGGTGGCACGGCAGTGCCCTCGGGCTGGCCCCACCTGGACTCCAGCCAGGAGGTGCTCGAGCCCTTCCTGGCATGTGCCTCGCCCGCGGAATTCGTGACCATGCAGCGTGGGGTGGAGATGGCCTCGCTGGTGGAGTCGCTGGAGGACTGGGATGCAGTGCGGCTGGGTGCCCTGGGGCCGCTCGACGCGCAGGCGTCGGAAGTCCTCGGCCGCAAGCGCGCGGCCTTTCTCGTCACGGCCACCGAGCAGTACGGCAGCCCCCATGCCGAGGTGTTCGCCCTCTTCGTCCTCCACTCCTCCTTCGACGACGAGCTGCGAGAAGTGGTGCAACTCCTGGCGCGCGACAGGCAACTGGGGGAGGCGCTGGGGAGCATGGCCACCGTCCGCGAGGAGTTGAAGCGGCGTGGCCTGACGATGGAGGACTTCCCAGAGCGCAGAGAGCAGGCCAATGACGTGCTGCGCGGCCTGGGGCGTGCTGGCCGGGACATGCTTTCCAGTACCGCCATGAGTGGTGAGGCCCGGTACGCGGACCTCATGATGGCGAAGCGCAGCCAGCTTCCACCGCCCTATCAGGCGGCCCTCGACGAAGTGCAGAAGGCGTTGATGGAGCGGCACTACTCGCCGGGAAGCGTTTCGGCCGGGGCCTTTGATCAGCTGACCTTCGGTGTGCCGCTGGGCTTCTACCATCTGGTGGCGGGGACGGGGCACGGGGCGTACTCACTGGCGCAGGGCAAGTACGAGCAGGCAAGCCGTGAGCTGGCGCCAGCCGCGCTGGCCGTGGCGCTGTACGCCGGAGGCAAGGGCGCACGGGCCCTGGTGGAGGCGCGAGGAGGGCTGCGACGGCTCCAGATGCCGGCGTTGGACCTGGACGGTGTGAAGGCGCTGATGGGGCGCCTGGAAGAGCAACTGGGCGTCACCGCCGCTCGCGACCTGCTCCGCTATCTCCAGGCGAGCCGCGAGGGTGCCCTGGTGGCCGCCGAGTGGGGCGAGGCGGGGCTGCTGGCGCTGTCCGAGGCACGCGGCAACCCAGCGAAGGCGCAGGCGATGCTGGCGGAGGCCCGTCGCGAGTCCGCTGGGTCCGCGGCAACGCGGGGCGTTGCTGGGAAGAAGGGTGGCGGTTCATCCCTCCTGGCGCGGGACGCCAGCGTGTCCGCTGCGGAGGCCAAGCTGCTCCAGGCGGAGTTGGAAGCCTTGGGCCCGCGCCTGCCCAAGGACGTGAAGGTACTGAAGCAGCTGTCCCCCAAGCTGGATGCTCCGCCTCCTGGGGTCGAGGAGGGTGCAGGGCTCTGGCGCGACTACGTCGCTTATCGAGGGCGGCGGCTCAAGGAGCTCCTGAACGGTGAGACCGCCGAGGGTCCCCTGAAGTGGGAGGGCTACCAGGAGATGCGCACCTGTTATGCCCGCGGACTGGCCTTCGAGCAGACCATGGCCTCCATCTTGGAGGCGGATGCGGCCCTCCCGCGGGCGCAGCGACGGTGGCTCAAGGACTTCACCCAACCCCGAATCGAGACGCATGTGGGAGTGGCGAAGGCGGACCTGCGCTTCGCGGACGTGCTCGTCATCGAGGAGCGCCCACCTGCCGGCCAGCCGCCTCGTGTGGAGACGTTCAGCTTCAAGAGCAGGGACCTTTCATCGCTGAAGGAGCGGCCTCTCCAAGCTCAGTTGATCGCGGATGCGAGCGAGGCACTTCGGTATTACGGGGAGACGTTGGCCATCCGTCGGCCTGGGCTCGTGCAGGATGCGCACGTTCAGAGAGTTCGAGTCATCTATGAGGGAGGGAAGTTCAAGCCCCAAGATCTTGATGCGCTTGATCGCGCTGTGAGGAATGCTGAGAGCGACGTCACGGGTGTGGAGGTGCAGTTCCAATGAAGATCCTGGAGTTCCATGAGCTGCGCGCGGAGGATCGCCTGCGATTGTCCGTCGAAGGCTCATTCGACGAGCGAGTCGCTCTCGAACCACAATTGGAGCCCTTCCTACAAGCGCTTGAGACGTATGCGGGCGAATGGATGCCGGATGTTGTCGAGGGAAAGCGGCGGCGGAAATACTCCCGCGCAGCGATTTCAAAAGCACTCGCGGAAGAGGACAAGGCCAGGAGTGTATCCCTCGGGCTGTACCGTACGAGCCATCCCGCGTTGGATATGACGCTCAACCTCGGCGGCGCTCATCCTTCCGAATTGGGTATCTCGGTTGTCATCCAACCACTGTCTTTCTTTGCGCGGACGGAGCGTTGCCAAGAGTTTGTTGAGATGGTCAGAGCGTGGGCTCTGCACTTCCCGGTCACCTATGCCATGGCTCACGGCATGGCGGATCGGCAACTTTCTGGAGCGCCGTACTTCCGCCGCGATGAGAGAATCTCTCGTAGAGACGGATTCGATAAAGTCTATGAACTGTTCTGGCTCAATGTCTTCGGTCCGAAGTTGGTGGAGACCGTAGGCCGCGAGCGAATGCTTTCGACTCCAGCTCATCGTGTGGAAGAGCTCCCCAACGGCTCCGTCCTCCTGGTGATGTGGCCCACCGCCGCCGACTTCGCCAGTGAGGAAGCACGCGTGGCACAGGCCCGTGCCCATGTTCACCTGAGGCCGGACCTCGACTTCGGCACGGTGCTGCGCACCTTGCGAGAGCGCAGCGCCGCGCTTGCTCCGGTGGAACCTCGATTCCACCCGGACCTGGCGCCGCTTCTTTCGCGGCTGCCGGACGCGTTCCCCATCAGCGAGCGGCAGCAGAAGATCGCTGAGCTCAATGCCTTCCAGCCGCCCGAGCCGGAGGAGTGGCTGCCGGCCGCCCTGCCAGCGGACGTGGAGAACCCGGAGCGCGTCCACGGATCCTACGGCGACCTGTCGGAAAGCCTCGTGGCGGCGCTGCATCCCCAGGTGGCCTCCCTCATGGATGAGATGCCCGAGTCCCTCACGGACCTCGACTTCTACTTCTGGAGAGAGAACTTCCCGGAGCGGTACAAGCGCGACCTCATCGACGCGCACACCGCACCGGCCGTGGGGGCCTATCTCGGCGGCATGCTGGTGCGGCGGCTGGGCGGGACGTGGGTGCCGCGCAAGAAGCTCGAGGAGTCCCAGGTGCAAGTCGGCAAGCGCGTCTGGCTGCCCTTCCTCCGTGCCCGCCGATACATGCAGTCCCGCCAGGCGCTGCTGGACTACTCGCTCACCCGGTTCTTCCGGGAGGCAGAGCGGTACCGCCCCTGACTTGGACATGAGCGCTTCCCGGCCATCGGCTGGCGAGCAACGACCTGAGCGCGGCTACTTGCGCACCAGCTCCACCTGCATGCCCAACAGCTTGCGGCTCTCGCCCGTGGTGCCGCACATCGCGCCGTCCATGAGCGGCCCCATGGGGCGCGCCATGCCCTCCACCTTGCACCAGTAGCGCACGGTGTACAGATGCGCCCCCTCGCCGCGCAGCCGGATGCCGAAGGCCTCCAGGCGCCGTGACTCGCCTTGTGTTCCGCAGGGCGTGCCCTCGGGCAGCCACCCCGAATCACCGATGTCCTGGAGGTGGCACTGGTACTCCAGCTGCACGGCCTTCATGGGGCGCTTCAGGTGGAACTCGAACTGCTCGATGCGCTTGGGCTGCGTGGGCAGCCACGTGGCTCGGCTGGAGCTCTGGTTGCCGATGTCCTCACTGTGCACCGTGCCCACCAGCTCCACCGTCTTCGAGGGACCGGCACCCAGCGTCGACGCCAACATCATTCCAACCAGCAGGCTCTTCATGGGGCTTCCTTGTGGGAGACACCCATCCCGACGTGGCCGGAGGGAACCTATTCACCTGGAGTCCTACGCCGTCCGCTCGCGAGGCCACCCCGTCCGCGACCGCTGGCGCTCCGCCTCCTCCGCGCGCGCCAGCCCCCGTTGGATGTCATTCCAGTCCAGCGTCCCCGCAAGCAGCCCGTCCTCATCCACCACCGCGGCCATGGGCACGCGCGCCTCCGCCATCCTCCGGAGCGCCGCCCATCCATCCTCGCGCAGGTCCGCCACCACTCCGTCCTCCATCGCGTCACGCACCACGTAGCTTCCGCGCTGCGCCTCCGGCACCGCCTGCACCGCCACCCACGTCACCCGCCCCACCGGCCGCCCCGTGCTCGTCACCGGCAACATGTTCACGTGCTCGTGCCGCAGCGCCCAGTGCGCGTCCTGCATGGACAGGTCCAGGTCCACGCCCACCATCCGCGGCGTCATCAGCGCCTCCACCTGCACGCGCTCCAGCAGCGCCTTCATCCGCACCTGCCGCGACTCCCCTTCCGCGCCCATCAGCACGAAGAACGCCACCACCAGCGTGAACGGATTCAGCGTCACCAGCCCCCACACGCCGAACATCACCGCGAACACCCGCCCCAGCCCCGCCGCCACCCGCGTGGCCCGCACCACTCCCAGCCGGGGCGTCAGCGCCGCGCGCACGATGCGGCCTCCGTCCATGGGGAACGCCGGCAACAGGTTGAAGCCCCCCAGCACCGCGTTGAGCATCGCCAGCGTGAAGAGCGCGAACTGCACCTGGAACATCCCCAGGCCGTGCACCACCCACGTCAGCGCGCCCAGGAACGCCGCCAGCCCCAGGCTCGTCAGCGGCCCCACCAGCGCCATCAACGCCTCGTCCCGGGGACGCTTGGGCACCTCCGCCAGCTCCGACACGCCTCCGATGATCATCAGCGTGATGCCGTGCACCTGGCCGCCATGCCGCAGCGCATAGAAGGTGTGCGCCATCTCGTGCAGCAGCACCGACACGAACAGCCCCACCGCCACCGCCAGCCCCCACGCCCACGGGTGTCCGCCCAGCGCGCCCGGCGGCACGTCCGCTGTCTCCGCCGCCCGCTGGAGCGCCCCGCCGAACGACAGCGCCAGGAGCGGCAACGCCACCAGCAGGGACACGTGGACCCGGATGGGCACCCCCCGGAATGAGCCCACCTGCAGTGCTCCCGGCCTCGCACGCATCGCCAGCCTCCCTACCCGCCGCCTCCGCGGGAAGACGCGGTGTCGGAAATCCTGAACTTCCGTCCCGTTCCCGTCCCATGCACATGGGGCCAGGCCGTTCGCCCACCCCTCCAGGAGCAAGGGAAGCGCTGCCAGCGACTTCCAATCGTGTTAGAGCGGCCCCCCATGGCCACGACCCCCGAGAACGATCCCTTGCGCGCACGGCTCCAGCAGATGGAGCAGCAGGCCGAGCAGGGCGGCGGCGCCGACCGCATCGCCAAGCAGCACGAGGCCGGCAAGCTCACGGCCCGCGAGCGCATCGACCTGCTGCTCGACCCCGGCTCCTTCAGCGAGCTGGACAAGTTCGTCACCCACCGCAGCCATGACTTCGGCATGGGCGACAAGAAGATCCTCGGCGACGGCGTCGTCACCGGCTACGGCACCGTGGAAGGCCGCCAGGTGTTCGTCTTCGCCCAGGACTTCACCGTCTTCGGCGGCTCGCTGTCCGGCGCTTACGCCCAGAAGATCTGCAAGATCATGGACCTGGCCACCCGCGTGGGCGCGCCCGTCATCGGGCTCAACGACTCCGGCGGCGCGCGCATCCAGGAAGGCGTGGAGAGCCTGGCCGGCTACGCGGACATCTTCCTGCGCAACACGCTGGCGTCCGGCGTCGTCCCCCAGATTTCGCTCATCCTGGGGCCGTGCGCGGGCGGCGCGGTGTACTCGCCCGCCATCACGGACTTCATCATGATGGTGAAGGACACGTCGTACATGTTCATCACCGGCCCGGACGTCATCAAGACGGTGACGCACGAAGAGGTCTCCAAGGAGTCCCTGGGCGGCGCGCTCACGCACAACCAGAAGTCCGGCGTGGCCCACTTCGCCGCGGAGAACGAACAGGCAGCCATCGCCATGACGCGCGAGCTGCTCTCGTTCCTGCCCTCCAACAACCAGGAGGACCCGCCCGCGCAGCCGTGTGAGGACGACCCGTTCCGCGCCGAGGAGTCGCTCAAGTCCATTGTCCCGGCGAACCCGAACAAGCCCTACGACATCAAGGAGATCATCCGCGCCATCGTGGACTCCAAGCACTTCTTCGAGGTGCAGGAGCACTTCGCGAAGAACATCGTCGTCGGCTTCGCGCGCATGAACGGCAAGAGCGTGGGAATCGTCGCCAACCAGCCCGCGGTGCTCGCCGGCTGCCTGGACATCGACGCCAGCGTGAAGGCCGCGCGCTTCGTGCGCTTCTGCGACTGCTTCAACATCCCCCTGCTCACCCTGGTGGACGTGCCCGGCTTCCTCCCCGGCACCGACCAGGAGTGGGGCGGCATCATCACCCACGGCGCCAAGCTGCTCTACGCGTACGCGGAAGCCACCGTCCCGAAGATCACCCTCATCACCCGCAAGGCCTACGGCGGCGCGTACGACGTCATGGCGTCCAAGCACATCCGCGCGGACATCAACTACGCCTACCCCACCGCCGAAATCGCCGTGATGGGCCCCGAAGGCGCGGTGAACATCATCTTCCGCAACGAGCTGCTCAAGGCCCAGGACGCCAACGCCGAGCGCAAGAAGCTCACGGACGACTACCGCGAGAAGTTCGCCAACCCGTTCAAGGCGGCGGAGCTGGGCTACATCGACGAGGTCATCCGTCCGGAAGAGACCCGCGCCAAGGTCATCCGCGCACTGGAGATGCTCAAGGACAAGCGGCAGGAGAACCCGCCCCGCAAGCACGGCAACATCCCGCTGTAGAAGTAGTCCCCAAGAAGTTCTGGAGCCGCCCGCAGGTCCCCCGTCGCCTGGGGGGCAGGCGGGCTTGGCGACTTCCGGAAATTCTCAGGTAACGCCGGGGCTTTCACGGGGCCACTCAAGGAGCCCCCCACGTGTCCCAGCAGCGCCGACTCGTTCTCTTCCTCTCCGACGTCGAAGGAAACCTCACCGCTCTGCGTCAGACGCTCAAGGGCGTGTGCGAGGGACTCGACCTCCCGTGTCCCGAAGTGAAGTGGGTGGAGCCCCGTCCAGAGTCGCTGGCCGACAGTGGCTGGCACGTGGCGGAGATTCCCCTCGTCTCCGGCAAGACGTCCGGCAAGGTGTCCTCCCCCGAGGAGCACGTGGACGCCATGACGCAGGCGCTCTCCCGGGACTTCCGCGACCGCTCCATGGGCATGTACGTGGACCGGGAGCACAGCTACGCACGCGTCTGCATGGCCGCCCCCAGCCGCCCGCCCCGCGCCATGGAGGGCGAGTACCTGGACGTCCTGCGCCAGGCCGCGCGCTGGCTGGACGTGGAGACGACGGCGCTGGCCCGCCTCTTCAGCGGGAATGCCGCGCGCAACCTGCTGGCGGCCGCGGTGGACTTCGGGCCGGATGGCAAGGCCGTGGAGGCCCCCTCGCACCCCGCTCCTCCCCCGGAGCCGGACGAGGACGACCGCTTCGTGGAGGCGAAGCTCGCCCAGGCGAAGCAGCTGATGGATGAGTACCTGAACCTGCGCAAGTAGAGGCGGGCAATCCCGGGCGCCCCATGCTAGACGGGCGCCCATGCCCAAGATCCGCAAAGTGCTCGTCGCCAACCGCGGCGAGATCGCCATCCGGGTGATGCGCACCTGCAAGGACCTCGGCATCGCCACGGTGGCGGTGTACTCCGAAGCAGACCGCTCCGCGCTGCACGTGCGCACCGCCGACCAGGCCTACTTCGTCGGACCCCCGCCCTCGCGCGAGAGCTACCTCGTGCAGGAGCGCATCCTGGAGGTCGCGAAGGAGTCCGGCGCGGACGCCATCCACCCCGGCTACGGCTTCCTCTCCGAGAACGCGTCCTTCGTGCGCGCCTGCGAGAAGGCCGGCATCACCTTCATCGGCCCGCCGGCCGCCGCCATGGACGCCATGGGCGAGAAGACCCGCGCCCGCGCCAACATGATCAAGGCGGGCGTGCCCGTCGTGCCCGGCACCACCGAGCCCATCGGCACCATCGAGGAAGCGCGCGAGTACGCGCAGCAGATCGGCTTCCCCATCATGCTCAAGGCCGCTGGCGGCGGCGGTGGCAAGGGCATGCGCCGCGTGGAGGGCCTGGGAGACTTCGACTCCGCGTGGCGCTCCGCCAAGAGCGAGGCGCTCAACGCCTTCGGCAACGACGCGGTCTACATCGAGAAGTACCTGGAGAAGCCTCACCACGTGGAGATCCAGGTGTTCGCCGACCAGTACGGCAACACCATCCACCTGAACGAGCGCGAGTGCTCCGCGCAGCGCCGTCACCAGAAGGTGGTGGAGGAGACGCCCAGCCCCATCCTCACGCCGGAGCTGCGCGCGAAGATGGGCGAGGTCGCGGTGAAGGCGGCCAAGGCCGTCAACTACGTGGGCGCCGGGACGGTGGAGTTCCTGGTGGACGTGCACCGCAACTTCTACTTCCTGGAGATGAACACCCGCCTCCAGGTGGAGCACCCGGTGACGGAGTGGGTCACCGGCCTGGACCTGGTGGCCATGCAGCTCAGGGCCGCGGAGGGTGAGAAGCTCCCCCTCTTCGAGGCTCCCACGCCGCGCGGTCACGCCATCGAAGTGCGCGTGTACGCGGAGGACCCTGCGCGCAACTTCATGCCCAGCCCCGGGAAGATTCACGCGCTGCGCGTGCCGAGCGGCCCGAACGTGCGCGACGACTCGGGCGTGTTCGCGGGCTTCACGGTGCCCAACTACTACGACCCCATGATCTCCAAGCTGTCCGTATGGGGCGCCACGCGCGAGGAGGCCATCGCGCGGGCCAAGCGCGCGCTGTCCGAGTACGTGGTGAAGGGCATCACCACCAACATCCGCTACCTGCACGGCATCCTGTCCCACCCGGAGTTCGTGGGCGGGGACTACGACACCAGCTTCCTCACCCGCCATCACACTGCGCTCTTGGGCGAGGAGGACTCCAAGCTCAGCGAGGTGGCGCTGCTCGCGAGCACGCTGCACGCCTTCCAGCGCGACCAGAAGCGCGCGAAGACGCTGCCGTCGCGCAGTGGTGGCGGTGACGCCAATGGCCGCATCAGCCCGTGGCGTCTGGCGTTGAAGAGCCGCCGCCGCTGACCTTCTTCCTCCCGCAAGCCTTTCGGAAGGGACCTTTCCGCATGCGTTACTTCACGAAGCAGCAGGGCCAGAAGGAAGCGGTGCCGGTGGACCTGGAGTCGCTGGGCCAGGACCGCTACCGGCTCACGGTGAACGGCAAGACGTTCCAGGTGGACGCGCTGTCCGTGGACCAGGGCACGCTGTCGCTCCTGGTGGACGGCCAGTCCTACAACGTCGAGTTCGAGGAGAACGGCGACGAGATTGGAACGCTGGTGCGCGGACAGGTGAACCGCACCGACGTGGCGGATGAGCGCAAGCTGCGCATGCGCGCCGCCGCGGGCAGCTTCTCCGTGGAGGGCCGTCAGGTCATCCTCGCGCCCATGCCCGGCAAGGTGGTGAAGGTGCTGGTCAAGGTGGGCGAAGAGGTGAAGGAGGGCCAGGGGCTCGTGGTCGTGGAGGCCATGAAGATGGAGAACGAGCTCAAGAGCCCCAAGGCCGGCAAGGTCACGGAGGTGTTCGCCAAGGAAGGCACCGCCGTGGAGAACAACGCCAAGCTCGTCGTCGTGGAGTAGCCGCCCCATGGAGATGCTCTGCACGCTGCGCAGCACCACCGAGTCGCAGCGCCAGTCCCTGCACCAGGCGCCCGAAGCGCTGGAGCCCTTCCTGGAGGACGAGGAGGACTTCGGCGACGCGAAGGGCACTGCGTTCCTGGAGCTGGACATCGGCGAGGCGTGGCACGGCCTCCAGTACCTGCTCACCGGCACGGCCTGGGAGGGCACGCCGCCCCTGGACTTCCTGGTCCGCGGCGGCGAGGACGTGGGCGACATCCCGTCGGATGAAGGCACCGCGCGCGTGTTCGACGTGGCCGCCGTGAAGGCGCTGGCGGAGGCGCTGAAGAAGGCTTCCGTGGAGGACCTGCGCAAGCGCTTCGACCCCGCGAAGCTCCAGGCGGAGGACATCTACCCCGGCACCTGGGACGAGGAGGAGCCCGCGGAGGACGTGGATCCACTGGAGGAGCTGCTCTCCTACTTCGTGGAGCTCCAGAAGTTCACCGCCGCCGTGGCGAAGCGCGGCCTGTGCCTGCTCGTGCACATCGGCTGAAGACGGGCCGGCGCGCGCCTCTCAGGCCGCCCAGCCCTGCCACACGTCGTGTCCCAGCTTGAGCACCAGCGCGGCCACCACGCAGAGCACCACGACGCGCACCACCCGGTCGCCGCCCTTCACCGCCACGTGCGCGCCCAGCCACGCGCCGGTGAACTGCGCGGCGGCCATGGGCAGCGCCACCTTCCACAGCACCACGCCCCGGAGCGTGAAGAGCGTCACCGACGCCAGGTTGGAGGCGAAGTTCACCACCTTCGCGTCCGCGGACGCGCGCGCCAGGCCGTGGCCCAAGAGCGACGAGAACGCCACGATGAGGAAGGTGCCCGTGCCCGGACCGAAGAAGCCGTCATAGGTGCCGATGCAGAGCGCGATGAGCGCGCCGATGGCCTGCGCGCGCGGCCGGGGTGAGGGCTCCACACCGTCGCGCTTCGGCGGCGCGCGGCGGAAGGCGAGGAACACCGCCACCGCGATGAGCAGCACCAGCACCAGCGGCTTGAGCACCTCCGGCTTGAGCAGCAGCACCAGCGCCGCGCCGCCGAACGCGCCCATCAGTCCGAAGGGGAACGTCGCGCGGGCCAGCTTCCAATCCACCAACCCCGCGCGCGCGAAGCGCACCATCGCCGCGCCCGAGCCGAACACGGACTGGCCCTTGTTGGTGCCCAGCGCCACGTGCGCGGGCAGGCCCGCCGCCAGGAGCGCGGGCAGGCTGATGAGCCCGCCGCCCCCCGCGATGGCGTCCACGAAGCCCGCGCTCAGCGCGGCGACACACAACAGCACCAGCTGCACTGCGCTGACGTCCATGTCCACGATGGCGCCCCGCTTATCACCCTTACTTGCGCGAGGTCGAAGCTTGGGGGTCAATGGGGTCCATGCTCGCGACCCTGATGACCGTGCTGGCGCTGACGCTCGCCGCGCCGCCCTCGCAGCCTGACGCGACCACCGCCACGTGCCGCTCCATCGACGGACACGTGTCCTGTGGCTACGCGTGCAAGTCGGATGGACAGCGCGTGCGGTGCGCCCAGTCGCTCCAGGGCCGCTGTACCGTCATCGACGGGCAGGCCACCTGTTTCGACCCGCCGGCGTACGTGGTGAAGGCATACGGCGCCGCGCTGCCGGACTCGGAGTGCAAGACCATCGACGGGGTGGTGGGCTGCGGGTACGGCTGCGTCACGGACTTCGGCAAGGTGCAGTGCGCGAAGACGCCCGCGGGTGTTTGCCGCAGCCAGGGCGGCAACGTGACGTGCTTCGACCCGCCCGCCGCGGTGTTCGCGGTGTTCGGCCGGCAGGTGCCGCGCGCGCAGTGCGTCAGCAACGGCGTGCAGATGGCGTGCGGCTTCAACTGCGTGAACGCCTCCGAAGGGGTGCGCTGCGCGAAGACACCCCTGGGTGTGTGCAAGGCGCAGAACGGCCACATCACCTGCTTCGACCCGTCGCCCGCGGCGGTCTGCGCGTGGGGCAAGGGCCTGCCGGCGCCCCAGTGCAAGCTGAGCGAGACGGGCCCGGTGTGCGGCTACAACTGCACCACGGCGTACGGCAAGGTGGCGTGCGCGGGGACCCCGGCGGGCATCTGCAAGGTCTTCGACAGCGAGGTGTACTGCTTCGACCCGCCCGCCGAGCAGCAGGCGGACGCGGCGTGTCTGGCCAGCGTGGGGCTGGCGGCGATGGAGGGCGCCACGCCCTGAAACGCCCGCCCGGCCGCTCGTGTGCGGTCGTCTGCTTGGACGCGGGCACGGGCGGCGATAAAATTCCATCCTCCCGGTGGTCGAGGGAGTGGGAGCAGGACGGCACATGGCGGAGGGCGAGGTCCGGCAGTACTGGGTGCGGAACGATCGGGGCACCACCTGGGGGCCCCTGACGGGCGCGACCATCGAGCTGCTCATCGACAGCGGCTCCATCCAGGGCAAGCTCCAGGTCTCCAGCGATGGCCTGCAGTTCGCCTTCCCGTGGCGCTTCCCGGAGGTGCGGGACGCGTTCCCCCGTGAGCTGTGGGGAGACGGCGCGCCCGCGTCGCTGCTGCAATCCACGCCCGCCGCCATCGCTCCGCCTCCGCCCGGCCCTGCCGCCGCGCCCGTCTCGGGTCCGGCCGCCGTGCCCATGGCCGGCCCTGGAGCGGCCCCCACCGCGGGTCCTGGTGCCATGCCCATGGCGGGCCCTGGCGCGATGCGGCCCGGGCCTGGAGCCGTGCGTCCGCCTGTCGATGCGGCGGGACGTCCTGTCGCGGCCGCGCGGCCTCCGGGTCCTCCGGTCGCGGCGGCCCGTCCGGCGGGAGCGGCTCCGGCCGCGGCGGCTCCGCAGGCACCGCAGGCACCGGCGGATGACGGGACCAACACGGTGCCGCCGCAGGGGCAGCTCCAGCAGTGCTCGCCCCTGCAGCTCTATGGGCGCATCGCCGCGGGCGAGCAGACCGGACTGCTGACGCTGGGGCTTTCGGACCGCACGCTGTCGATCCACTTCCGCAAGGGCAGTCCGGAGCACGTGGACTCGTCGCACGCGGAGGACGCGCTGGGCGTGTCGCTGATGGGCGCGCGGCTCCTGACGGCGGAGCAGCTCCAGCAGGCGGAGGGTTCCAAGGAGCGCTTCGGAGGCGACCTGCTCGCGGCGCTGTTCGGGTTGGGGCTGCTCCAGCCGGCGACGGCGTTCACGCAGCTGTCGCAGCGGGCGCTGGGCATCCTGGGCAAGGCGCTGCGGGCGGAGTCCGGGACGTTCACCTTCGAGGCGCGGGACCTGCCCGCGCAGAAGGCGATGCCGCTGGGCAATCGCTGGGCGCTGCTCAGCGACCAGGTGCGGCGCATGCCGACGGCGGACCTCAAGCGGCGGCTGGCCTTCGTGCTGCCCATGCCCATCATGAAGTCCGGGGGCCGGGTGGCCTCCAGCGAGCTGCGCCTGACGCCGCACGAGGTCCGCGCGCTCTCCTTCATCGACGGGGTGCGCTCGCTGGGGCAGCTGCTCCAGGACGTGCCGCAGGACGCGGAGCACCTGCTGCGCGTGGCGTTCCTGTTGAAGGAGCTGAACGGCGTCTCCTTCGCGGCGGCCTCGCGCGCGCAGACAGCGCCGCCGCCTCCGGCCTCCGGCCCTGCCGCCGCCGCGCCAGGAGCAGCGCCCCGAGCCCCCGGAGCCGCGCCCACGGCGGGCCCGGGCAACCCGACCCGTCCGTCCGGCACCGTGCCCACCGTGGGACCTGGGGCGCCAACCCGTCCGTCCGGCACCGTGCCCACCGTGGGACCTGGAGCCACGGGTCCGGGTGCGCCCGTCGCGGGTCCGGGCGCCGCGCCCGGCGCGCCTGCCGCCGCGAGCGCCGGAGCCAGACCCGGTGCGCCCGTCGCGGGTCCGGGTGCCGCTCCCGGTGCGCCTGTCGCCGCGAGCGCCGGAGCCAGACCCGGTGCGCCCGTCGCGGGTCCGGGTGCCGCGCCCGGTGCGCCCGTCGCCGGTCCGGGTGCCGCGCCCCGCCCCGCCGGTGCCGCCCCCGTGGCGGGTCCCGGTGCCGCGCGTCCGGGTGCCGCTCCCGTGGCGGGGCCCGGTGCGCGTCCCCCGGGAACCCCCGCCGGAGCCGCTCCCACCGCGGGCCCCGGTGCGCGTCCCCCGGGTGCTCCCGCCGGTGCCGCTCCCGTGGCGGGTCCCGGTGCCGCCCGACCCGCTCCGCCCGTCGTCGCCGCTCCGGCGGCCCCGGCCGCTTCGGGTCCCGCCCCCGGTTCGGACGAACTGCCCGCGCTGCGCCAGCTCGCCGCGACCATGAAGGGCCAGAACCACTTCCAGCGGCTGGGCCTCACCGAACAGACCGAAGGCAGCGCGGTGAAGATCGCCTACTTCCGCCTGGCCAAGCTCTACCACCCGGACACCCTGCCCCAGGGCGCCCCGCCGGAGCTGGAGAAGCTCAAGGCGGAGGTGTTCGCGTACATCGGTGACGCCTACCGAGCCCTCTCCGACGACAAGAGCCGCGCGGCCTACATCGAGGAGCTCAAGAGCGGCGGCGGCGACGGCGTGGACATCCAGGCCATCCTCCAGGCGGAGGAGCTCTTCCAGAAGTCCTGCATCCTGGTGAAGGCGCGCAAGTACCCGGAAGCCGTGAAGATGCTCACCGACGCCATCGCCCTCAACGCCGAGGAACCCGAGTTCTTCGCCTGGCGGGGCTACGCGCGCTTCCTCGCCTCTCCAGACAAGAAGGCCGCCCAGCCGGAGGCCTTCCGCGAAATCCAGGGCGCCATCAAGCGCAACGAACGGTGCGCCCCCGCCCACTACTTCCTGGGCGTCATCGCCAAGCTGTGCGGCGACGCGACCGGAGCCCTCAAGCACTTCAAGCGGACGGTCGAGCTGCAACCGGACCACATCGATGCGATGCGAGAGGTCCGCATGGCGTCGCAAAAGAAGTAGGGTGCGCGCCTTTTCAAGGAGACACCCCCCATGCCCCTCACCGGGAAAGAACGCCGCCACCTGCGGGCCCTCGGCCACCACCTGGAGCCGGTGGTCATCGTCGGCTCGTCCGGCGTCACCGAGGGCGTCATCGCCGCCATCGAGCAGGCGCTGAACGACCACGAGCTCATCAAGGTGAAGATCAACGAAGGCCCGGAAGGCCGCCACGAAGGCGCCGACAGCATCGCCGAGGCCACCGGCTCGGAGCTCGCGCAGCTCCTGGGCCGCACCGCCCTCTTCTTCAAGCGCCGCAAGCAGAAGTCCCGCTTCGAGGACATCCTCAAGGGCCCGCATGAGCCCCGCCCGGCCCCCAAGCCGGACGAAGAGAAGAAGCCGCGCCGCCGTTAGCCGCAGCGTTTTCCCGGGGTCACGGGGAATTCAGGCCCACCCGCGCACTTTCTGCGGGTTCGGGAGCAGTCGAACCCTCGTACCGGGTTCGAAATGTCCCTACGCTGGGGGTCTTCCCCCCCGCGGAGGTGACGTGCAGACTTCCCCGTCCTCCCCGTCAGCCTCCCCTGGCTGGCACGACGTGCTGATGCATCACCTGGAGCCGCTCCTGGGTGACTTCACCGCGAAGATGGCCATCCACACCGCCGCGTTGCGGATCCTGAAGCGTCCACCGGAACAGGTGAGCCTGCAGGACGTGCCGCTGGTGCTGGAGGGCCTCAAGCCCATGCTCAACGTCTTCATCGGCGCGGTGCGCACGACGAACACCCTCACGGAGCTTTCGAAGGCCTATGGAGAAGCTGCGATGAACGCCCCCCGTTCTTCCTCGGGTCGCGCCTTCAAGCGGATGGCGCCGTGGCTGGGCGCCGTCGCGATGCTCCAGGGGGTGCACCTGGCCGCGGTGGCCACGTCGCTCCAGGACGCGCCCCGGATGGCGCTGGTGGGTGACGTGGCGGGCTGGACGGTGGGCCTGCTCGCGGTGGCGGGCACGGCGGCGGCGGCGCTGTCCTTCGGCGCGGGGGACTACCTGCGCCGCGTGTGGGGCCTGCTGACGGCAGGCGCGGCGCTGTCGCTCATCAGCACGGCCCTGCGCAGCTACTGGATGCACGCGGTGCCGGACGTGCCGTTCACGGAGTCGCCGCTGTTGCCCGTGCGCATGGGCGTGGTGGTGCTGGCGAACGTGTGCACCCCGTTCGCGCTGGTGCTGCTGGCGCGCACCTACAAGCAGTCCGGTCTCCAACCGCCGCCCAGTCCGCGCGCGTCGCTCCTGTGGGCGGTGGCGGCGGTGGCGGCGCTGGCGGTGGGTGGGCCGGCGCTCGTCGCGGCGGTGGGGAACCTGGGCCAGGGCTTCGCGGCCACGTGCACGGCGGTCATCGCGCTGGCGTCCACGCTGGCGGACATGACGACCATCCTGCTCGTCGCACCCATCCTCCGCGTCGCGTACATGCTGCGCGGTGGGCGGCTCGCCTGGGTGTGGTGGACCATGGGCATGTCCGGCGCGGTGTGGCTCTTCTACGACGCGCGCGAGTGGCTGGCGCCGCTGCTGCCCGGCAGTCCCACGGAAGCGGTGGAGCTGTTGCGCACGCTGCGCACCTCGGGGCTCGCGATGCTGGGGCTCGCCGGGTGGTTGCAGCGCTCGGCGCTCGTGTCGTCCCAGCGCCAGTCGAGCCCGGGCGTCGTCATCCCCACCGCCTGACACGGCCCGCCCGCGTCGAGCTGACGCACGAAGCCACCACCGGCCCGCTCCGTCTTCCGGGGCGGGCCGTCGTGTTTCCAGGGGCGCGGGGCTGGAGGAGACTGGGGCTTCCCGTTCTCCTCCCAGGAGGCTCCACGCCCATGCGCCTTTCCCCCACGTCCCTGCTGTTGGCCACCTGTCTCCTGGCGGGGTGCCGGACCGCGCGAGAAGCACCGGCGGCACCCGCGAAGGCGGACTGCGGTCCGGTGATTCCCGGCATGGAGGCGGTGCTCAAGCCCGCGGCCTTCGTCGTGCTGGGAGAGATTCACGGCACGCAGGAGGCTCCGGCCTTCGCGGCGCGGCTGGCGTGTCACGCGGCGGCGGCGGGACAGCCGGTGCGGCTGGCGTTGGAGCTCCCGGTGGAGGAGCAGGCGCGCCTGGACGCGTTCATCGCGGGCGATGCCGAGGGCCCTCCCGACAGTGCCTTCTGGCGTCGCGAGGTGCAGGACGGCCGCAGCAGCGGAGCCATGCGACAGCTGCTGGAGCGCGCGAGGGAGTTGAGGCACTCGGGGCTGCCGCTGCGGGTGGTGGCCTTCGACGCGGGTGGCAAGGACCGCGACGACACGATGGCGGCGCAGCTCCGTCAGGCGCGGAGCGAAGCGCGCGGGGACACCTTCATCGTGCTCGTGGGCAACCTGCACGCGCGCCGCGACGTGGGCGCGCCCTGGGACGAGAAGCTCCAGTTCATGACGCACCGGTTGCTCGAAGCGGAGCCCGGGCTGGTGTCGCTCGACCTGGCGAACGCCGGGGGCTCCGCGTGGATCTGCCGGGGCATGACGGCGGACACCTGTGGCCAGCAGCCCCTGCGAAGCCGGGGCGAAGCGCAGGCCGCGGGCATCACGCTCCAGAAGAAGGCGGAGGACCCGGACGGCTACGACGGCACCTACGCGGTAGGACCGCTGAACGCCTCACCGCCCGCGTTCGGCGCCACGAGCACCGCGACGCCCGCGCCGCGCTGAATCCCCCGAGCCAGGTGTCGTCCCGCCCACGCCCGGGCCAGCGAGAGGTGGCCGTCCTCCCACCGGGCGCGCTACATGCGCGGCTCCATCTTTTTCCGGCACGAGGAACCTGGAATGCTCGCACGCACCTGGCGCGGAGTGACGAAGGCGGAGGACGCCGACGCCTACCTCGCCTATCTCCACCAGACGGGCCTCACGCACTACCGGCGCACGCCGGGCAACCTGGCCGCGTACTGTCTGCGCAAGGTGGCGGACGGGCGCGCGGAGTTCCTCCTCGTCACCCTGTGGGAGTCCATGGACGCGGTGAAGCGCTTCGCGGGGGACTCGCCGGAGCGCGCCATCTTCTTCCCGGAGGACGACCGCTACCTCATCGACCGGGACCTGCACGTCACCCACTACGAGGTCCCCTTCGCGGAAGGACAGGCCTTCGAACCCCAGCGGATCCGCTTCGACGACTTCCGGGTGGCGGGGCCCGCGGGCGACCTGCGGCTGGTGGACACCGGCGGTGATGGGAAGGCATTGCCCATCGTCTTCGTGCACGGGCTCGCGGGCAACGCGTCCCACTGGCAGGCGCAGCTGGAGCACCTGGCCCGCCAGGGCCGCCGAGGCATCGCGCTGGAGCTGCGCGGCCACGGGGGCTCCACCGTTCCGGAGCCGGAGGACTACACGCTGGAGTCGCTCGCCGGGGACATCTCCGCGGTCGTGCGAGCGCTGGGGCTGCGCCGCTTCGTGCTGGTGGGGCACAGCATCAGCGGGGGCGTGACGCTGGCGTACGCGGGGGAGAATCCCCGGCAGGTGGCGGGCCTGTTCCTGGTGGATCCGATGACGGACGCGCGCAGTCATCCCGAGGAGCAGGTGGCCGCGTACCTCGCCTCGCTGGACGCGCCGGACGTGGCGCAGGCGGTGCGGCAGGACTGGGCGCAGATGGCGGGGCCGCGCGCGGACGTGCGCGAGCGGCTGCTGGCGGACCTGGACGCCACACCGCTGTCCGCCGTGACGGCCGTGCAGCGCTCCAGCCTGCGCTTCGACCTGACGGCGGCGCTCGCGCGCTACCCGGGGCCGAAGTTCTCACTCGTCGCGCCGGACAACGACACGCCGCACAGCCTCCACCGGTTGGGGGAAGGCGTGGCGCACCAGGTGGTGGAGGGCGCCGGACATTGGATCCAACTGGACCATCCGGACGCGGTGAACGCCGCGCTGGACGCGTTCCTCACGAAGTCAGCACCAGCTTGACCAGCTCCGGGGGGCTGCCCAGCCGCATGGGGGGCCCCCAGAAGCCGCAGCCCCGGCTGACGTAGATGTGTGAATCGCCGTGCCGGTAGTGACCGGCGGAGTGCTCCCAGTTCAGCCCGATGAGCGCGGTCATGGGGAAGAGCTGGCCGCCATGGGTGTGACCGGAGATTTGAAGGTCCACGCCACGCTCCGCGGCCACCTTGAAGTTGGCGGGCTGGTGCGCGAGCAGCACCGCGGCGCGCTCGGGGTCACGGCCCACGAGCGCCAGGTCCAGGTCATAGCCCTTCTGTCCCAGGCGCCGGCCGCCGTGCCAGTCATCCACGCCCACCAGGTCGAACGCGCCGCCCGCGTCGCCAATGCGAACGTGCCGGTTGCGCAGTGAAGGAATGCCCAACGAGCCCAGGTGCGCCACCCAGTCTTCCGCGCCGGACGAATAGTCATGGTTGCCGGTGACGAAGAAGCTCCCGTAGCGAGCATGGAGGTTACCGAGCGCCGCGACGAAGCCGCCCAGGCGGGGCACGGTGCCATCCACCATGTCACCGGTGATGGCGACCAGGTCCGGCTTGAGCGCATTGGCCCGCCGCACGAGCTCGTCCATGAAGCGCCGCTGGATGAAGGGGCCCACGTGCAGGTCGGTGAGCTGCACGATGCTGAAGCCGTCCAGCGAGCGGGGCAGCTTCGGAATGCGAACCACCACCTCCGTGACCTCCGGGACGGTGAACGCGCGCCAGCTCCCATACCCCGCCAGTCCCCCACCCAAGGCAAGAGCCCCACCCGCGGTCGCCTGCGACAGGAAGCGCCGCCGTTCGGCATCCACGGAGGGCGCGGAGGGAGCGGTGACGGTGGGACGAAGCCGGCGTCCCAAAGCGAACACGGCCCGGCCCAGGTCGACGCCCGCGAGCGCGAGCACCAGGCACAGCGCCACCCCCATCCACGAATAGGACACCAGCTCCACGACGTCGCCAGGAGCCTCCGGAAGCGTGCGCTGGAGATATCGCCGCGCAATCAGCACCAGCGTCATGAAGCCCAGCACGAGCGCGGCGACAAGCCGGGGCCCACGGCGGGACGTGAGATTCCACACAAGCCGCCGGAACAGGTACAGGTGCCCGAGCACGGCACCCAGCGCGATGAGGAGCGAGAACGGAGACAGCGGCATGGGAGCAAGCCTCCCGCGCATTGAGCCCAAGCGCACCTGAATCCGTGCTCGGCCGGCCGCCCCGGGAGCATCAGCGCCAGGAAGCGAACGACTGCGTCAGCTCATCGTGCGGCCCCAGATGAACGCGAGGTCCAGCTCCACCGCATCGAAGGGCTCCGCCCGCACGGGAGCAACGCCGGTGTGCGTGAGCAGGGCTTCGTACCTTCCGTCCTTCAGCCTGAACACCTCCAGCGTGCGTCTCTGCGGATCCATCAACCAGACATGCCGCACGCCCTCGCGCGCGTAGACGGGCAGTTTCGCCTCGCGATCCAGCTTCCGGGTGGATGGAGACAGCACCTCGCAGACCCAGTCCGGAGCGAGAGACGTCGCTGCTGTTTCGAGAACATCGGGCATCCGTTCCAACCTCCAGCCCGCGAGGTCTGGAACCAGGACATCTTGATGGAGGTGCAGTTCCTGCTCGCCCAGGAACACCCATCCACCGGGCCCACCACGTCCCCGCTGGAAGGCCCCTACAAGTTCGCTGCTGAGTCGAATGGCCGCGGATGCATGCCTCGCTGTCGGCCGTGGGCTTGCATACAGCTCCCCTGCGACGAGCTCCCCCACGACATGCTCGGGAAGCGCCTCCAGGTCCGCGTAGGTCGCTGGCTTCTTTCCCATCACGTCTCCCCATTCCTCGCCGCCCATCACTCTATCCATGACGCCGGGAGGTAGCACGCCTGTCCGACATGACAGGACACACGTCCAACGTCCTACCCTACACATCTTCCTCGGATTCCCCGTCCAATTCCCTGCTGCGCATCCACGCGGCGGTTAAGAGGCCCGCGCATCCATCCCCTTCACGAAAGGCCCCCTCATGGCCACGCCGCTCCAGGGACGTGAAATCCGCCTGAAGTCCCGCCCGCACGGTGAACCCACGCCGGACAACTTCGAGTTCGCCACGGTCTCCGTCCCGGAACCCGCCGAGGGCCAGCTCCTCGTGCGCAACCACTTCATGTCCGTGGATCCGTACATGCGCGGCCGCATGAACGACGCGAAGTCCTACGTCCCGCCCTTCAAGCTGGGCGAGGTCATGGATGGCGGCAGCGTGGGTCAGGTGATCCGCTCGCGCTCGCCGGACTTCAAGGAAGGCGACTTCGTCGTCGCGGGCACCGGCGGCTGGCGCGAATACGCCGTCGCCCCCGCGAAGCACTACCAGAAGGCCGACCCGTCCGTGGGCCCGCTCTCCGCGTACCTCGGCGTGCTCGGCATGCCGGGGATGACGGCGTACGTGGGCCTGCTCGACATCGGCAAGCCGAAGGCTGGCGACACCGTCTTCGTGTCCGCCGCCGCGGGCGCCGTGGGCGGCGTCGTGGGCCAGATTGCCCGCATCCAGGGCTGCCGCGTGGTGGGCAGCGCCGGCTCCGACGCGAAGGTGAAGCACCTCCGTGACGACCTGAAGTTCGACGCCGCCATCAACTACAAGACCGCCCCCATCGCCGAGTCCCTGGCCAAGGCGTGCCCGGACGGCATCGACGTCTACTTCGACAACGTGGGCGGCGACCACCTGGAGGCCGCCATCGGCCTGATGAAGAACCACGGCCGACTCGTCCTGTGCGGCGCCATCTCCGGGTACAACGCCACCGCCCCCTCGCCCGGCCCCCGCAACCTGATGCTCGCCGTGGGCAAGCGCCTCACGCTCCAGGGCTACATCGTCTCCGACCACGCGGACCGCCGGGCGGACTTCCTGCGCGACGTGGGCCAGTGGCTGCGCGAGGGCAAGATCCAGGACGTCTCCACCATCGTGGACGGCCTGGACAAGGCCCCCGACGCCTTCATCGGCCTGCTGCGCGGGGACAACACCGGCAAGATGCTGGTGCGCCTGGCGAAGGACGCCTGACGCTCGCTGGCCAACGCCGCGAACGACCGCCACCGGACACCGCCGCCGCCTTGCGTCCTGCACCTCCCAGACGCGGGACACAAGACGTGCGGCGTCCACCGCGTCCGGCACCCTGCACGCCCCTTGAAGGAGGCGGTGCGGTGACCTCACAGAAACAGCCGGACGCGGTACGCGTGGATGAGAAGAGCAAGGACCAGCAGCTCGCGCGGGACCGTTCGGAGCCCACGGGCAACTTCCTCACCACGGACCAGGGCATCCGCGTCGAGCACACCGACGATTCGCTCAGGATTGGCGCCCGCGGTCCCACGCTCCTGGAGGACTTCCACCTCCGCGAGAAGCTCACCCGCTTCGACCATGAGCGCATCCCCGAGCGCGTCGTCCACGCGCGCGGCGCGGGCGCCCACGGCTACTTCCAGGTGTATGAATCGCAGGCGAAGTACACCCGCGCGAAGTTCCTCCAGGACCCGGCCAAGAAGACGCCCGTGTTCGTGCGCTTCTCCACCGTCGCGGGCTCGCGCGGCTCCGCGGACACCGTGCGCGACGTGCGCGGCTTCGCGGTGAAGTTCTACACGGAGGAAGGCAACTTCGACCTGGTGGGCAACAACATCCCCGTCTTCTTCATCCAGGACGGCATCAAGTTCCCGGACATCATCCACGCCGCCAAGCCGGGGCCCCACCACGAGATTCCCCAGGCGCAGACGGCGCATGACTCCTTCTGGGACTTCGTGTCGCTCGTCCCGGAAACCATGCACATGGTCATGTGGACCATGTCCGACCGCGCCATCCCGCGCAGCTTCCGGATGATGCAGGGCTTCGGCGTCCACACCTTCCGCTTCGTGGACGAGAAGAACACCGCGCGCTTCGTGAAGTTCCACTGGAAGCCGCTCCTGGGCACGCACTCGCTCGTCTGGGACGAGGCGCAGAAGCTGGCCGGCAAGGACCCGGACTTCCACCGCCGCGACCTCTTCGAGGCCATCGAGCAGGGCGACTTCCCCGAGTACGAGCTGGGCGTTCAAATCCTGGAGGAGAAGGACGCGCAGGCCCTGGGCGTGGACCTGCTGGACGCGACCAAGCTCATCCCGGAGGAGCTTGTCCCGGTGCAGCCGGTGGGCAAGCTCACGCTCAACCGCAACCCGACCAACTTCTTCGCGGAGACGGAGCAGGTCGCCTTCTGCGTGTCCAACATCGTGCCGGGCATCGACTTCACGGATGATCCGCTGATGCAGGCGCGGCTCTTCTCGTACCTGGACACGCAGCTGACGCGCCTGGGCGGGCCGAACTTCGCGGAGATCCCCATCAACCGCCCGGTGGCGCCGGTGCACAACCACCAGCAGGACGGCTTCGGCCGGCACACGAGCAACGTGGGCCGCGCCAACTACTTCCCCAACTCACTGGGCGGTGGCTGCCCGTTCCTCGCCTCCCAGCAGCAGGGCGGCTACGTGCACCACCCGGAGCAGGTGAGCGGGAAGAAGGTGCGCGAGCGCTCCGCCTCCTTCAACGACCACTACAGCCAGGCGGGCCTCTTCTTCCGCAGCCTGTCCGAACCGGAGCAGCAGCACCTCATCGACGCGTGCCGCTTCGAGCTGGGCAAGGTGGAGACGAAGGCCATCCAGGAGCGCGTGCTGGAGCACTTCGCGAAGATCGACGCCCTGCTGGTGTCCGCCGTGGCGGAGGGGCTGGGCCTGCCCGCCCCCAAGGCCACGCCCGTCACGCCCAAGGGTCCTCCCGCGTCCAAGGCCCTGAGCATGGAGGCGATGAAGCTGGCCATGCCGCCGTCCATCAAGACGCGGAAGATTGGCGTGCTCGTCGCGGATGGCGTGGACGCGGACGAACTGATGGCGCTTCGCAAGGAGCTGGAGGCAGGGGGCGCGCAGCTGAAGGTCATCGCCAAGCGCCTGGGCACGGTGAAGGCCTCCAACGGCAAGGACGTGCCGGTGGACAAGAGCGCCATGACCACGGCCTCCGTGGAGTACGACGGCGTCTTCATCCCCGGCGGCGCCGCGAGCGTGGCCACGCTGAAGAAGGACGGCGAGTCGCGCCACTTCGTGCAGGAGGCCTACCGACACTGCAAGACGGTGGGCGCGTCCAAGGACGCGGAGGAGCTGCTCAAGGCCTGTGAAATCGACCCGGCCTCGCCCGGCGTCGTCGCGGGCTCCAAGGCCGGAGCCGGCGCGGCGCTGGCCACCGCGTTCGCGAAGGCGCTCGCGAAGCACCGGCACTGGGACCGCAAGGACAACGACCGCGTCCCGGCCTGAGGTCCTACGCGAAGAGGGCCGTCACCGCGTCCGCTGTGACGCGGTGACGCGCCGCCACCCGGGAGGACAGCCCTCGCGCAGCACCCGCGCCGCCGCGAGGGCACAGGCGTAGCTGCTCGTGATGGGGCGCTCGCACCAGGCGCCGTCCGCGTACAGCCGCACCGTGGCCGCGTCCTCGACGTGGTCCACGATGTCTCCCTTCCTCAGCGCGTGGGCCATGGCTGCGTCCGCCACCGTCACCACCGACGGCAGCCCGGATGGCAGGCCCGACACGGGACCCGCGGCGCAGAGCACCACGCTGCCCTGCTCCACCGCCCGGTCCAGCAGCGCGGTGAGGGGCGCCTCGAACGCGCGGCCCACGGTGCCCAGGCTCAGGTTGATGAGGTCCGGCCGCACGTCCTGCGTCAGCCACTCCAGCGCCTCCAGCAGGCACAGCGAATCGCCGCGCATCCGGCCATCCAGCACGCGCGCGACGTACCACTCGACATCGGTACGGGGACGGCCCTGCTCCATCAGGATGCTCAGCACCGCGGTGCCGTGGCCGTGCGAGTCCTCCAGGTCCTCCAACACGGAGTCGCCGCCGCGCCAGGCCGCCAGCTCCTCACGCGAGTGGACGCAGGACTCCAGGCGCCGCGCCTCCCGGTCCACCGTGAAGCTCGCGGCCCCGGCGAGCGACAGCCCCGCCCCGCGAAGGAAGCCCACCGACACACCGCTGTCCACGATGGCGACCTTCACGGGAGCAGGACCCAGGAGCATCGCCTAGCAGGAGCCGGACGAGTCCTCACCCACCGGCATCTTGAGCGACGTGGGGTAATAGGTGCCCACCCACTGGGTGCCGTTCCAGGTCCACTGGTAGCCGTTCATGTACGACGTGGCGCAGGCGTACCCGATGAGGTCCTCGGACCCGCTCACGTCCTCCAGCAGCTTCGACACGTCCTTGCTCGTGAATTTCAAGGGAGCACTCCCGGCGTTGGATTGGAGGGAAAAGCAGTCCGGAGCCTAGGGGGCCGGGGAGCGGGTCGCAATGATGTGGGGCGTCCCGCGGAGGGGAACGCGGCGCTGGACCCGCGAGGGGGTTAGGGTCTGCCGGTCCGCCGGTGTGAGAGGTGTCTCGCGATGAAGCTCTGGGCCCGCTGGTTCCGCATCCCCTTCTGGCAGCGCGTGCTGGGCGCCTTCGTGCTGGGCGCGCTCGCTGGATGGGCGATGGGCGACCGCGCCGGCACGTGGCTCCAGCCGCTGGGCACACTCTACGTCCAGCTGATCCGGATGATCGCCACACCGCTGGTGTTCTTCGCCGTCATCCACGCGGTGTCCGCGCTGCGCGGCCAGAAGAGCGTGGCGGCGCTGGGCGGCCGCACCTTCCTCTGGTTCGCCGTCACCGCCGCGCTGGCCGTGGGCGTGGGCCTGGGCACCGCCGCCCTCACGAAGCCCGGCCTGGGCGTGGGCACGCTCCAGGCGGCCAGCGACTTCAAGCCCCGCCAGGTGCCCGGCCCCGTGCAGGTGCTGCTGGACGTGGTGCCCACCAACCCCTTCGCCGCGCTGGCGGAGGGCAAGATGCTCCAGGTCATCTTCTTCGCGGGCCTGCTGGGCTTCGCGCTGGTGAAGCTGGGGGACCGCACCGCCCGCCTGCGCACGCTCGTGGGCGAGGCCAGCGAGGCGATGATTCAAGTCACCCGCTTCGTGCTGGAGCTGACGCCGCTGGGCACCTTCGGCCTCATCGCCGCGCTGGTGGGCACGTATGGCTTCGAGCGCCTGCTGCCCCTGGGCACCTTCGTCCTCACGCTGTACCTCGCGTGCGCGGTGCACGTCGTCTTTGTGTACGGCGGGCTGCTCGCGGCGCACGGGCTCAACCCGCTGCGCTTCTTCCGGGGCGCCGCACCGGGCATGCAGGTGGCGTTCGTCAGCTCCTCCAGCTTCGCGTCCATGCCGGTGGCCCTGCGCAGCATCACCCACAACCTGGGCGTGGACCGGGACTACGCGGCGTTCGCGGTGCCGCTGGGCGCCAGCATCAAGATGGACGGCTGCGGCGCCATCTACCCGGCGATGACGTCGCTCTTCATCGCGCAATACTTCGGCCTGACGCTGTCCGCGCCCCAGCTCTTCATCATCCTGCTGGCGTCCGTGCTGGGCAGCTTCGGCACCGCGGGCGTGCCCGGTACGGCGGTGGTGATGACCACCGTCGTCCTCAGCGCCGCGGGGCTGCCCCTGGAGGGGCTGGGCTACCTGCTGGCCATCGACCGGGTGCTGGACATGATGCGCACCCTCACCAACGTCACCGGCCAGATGCTGGTGCCCGTCCTGGTGGCCCGCGAGGAGGGCCTGCTGGACCTGGCCGTCTACAACCGCGCGTCCAGCAACGTGGGGCTGGAGGAAGAGCCCCAGCCCCCGTCGCCGGCCGCCTGAGCGCTACTTGCAGGTCTTGGCGGGCATCGAGTCGATCCAATCCGCGATGAGCTGCGAGCCCTCCGCGTGGTGAATCGTGCGGCCAATCTGCGGCATCATCTTGCCGGACTCCTCCGTGTGCAGCCGGTACCAGAGGATGGACTCGTCGTGCTTGCCGGGGACGATGTCGAACTCGCCGCCCACGCCCGCGCCCGCGGAGCCCGGGCGCTTGCACTCGCCCAGGCTGAACAGGCTGGTGTTGTCGAAGTTGAGGAACAGCTGGCTGGTGATGCCCGCCGTGCCCTTCGGGTTGTGGCAATGCGCGCAGTTGATGTCCAGGTACGTGCGCGCCCGCGTGTCCAGGCTCGCCGCCTGCGGGTCGAACGCGTCCGGCGCCTTCGGCAGCTCCGCCTGGGCGGGCAGCCCGTCCAGCTTGCCCAGCGACGCCAGGTACTCCAGCTGGTCGCGCTCCACGCCGCCGTAGGTGTTCGTGCGGTGCAGGTAGCGCGCCTTCACGCCAATGGGGTGCATCACCTGCGTCCCCTGCGCGTCCACCAGGTGGTGGCACTGCTGGCACTGGTTCTTGGAGGGCACCGCGTACCGGAACGACCGGGTCTCCCCCTCCAGGTCGATGAACGTCACGTCCCGCACACGGCCGCCGGTGGCCAGCGTGGCCTCCGTCTGCTCGGTGTTCCAGACGTACGGCCACGCCTCCCAGCCGGAAGGCTGGTGCACCAGGACGCGCGTCTCGATGACCCGCACGTCCTGGTCCGGATTCCGCAGGTCCGCCGGGAAGGCGAACGTCTTCGTGATGAGCGTCCCCACCGGCAGGTCCAGCGCGTCCACGGGCTGGTAGTGCGCCGTCTTGCCGGGGGGGATGTAGAGGGTGCGTGACTTGACCGAGTAGTCGGAGAACAGCGGCGTGGACAGGGTGTAGGGCAGGTTGCCCTCCACCGGGATGAGCCCCCCGTCCGCCGGGCTTCCGGTGAACAGCCCGAAGCCCGACAGCGCGTTGGGGATCACCATCGGAGCCCCCGCGTCCACGGGCCCCGCGTCCGGAGCGCCCGCATCCAGCGTTCCGGCATCCGTGCCCGCGTCCGGTTCACCCGCGTCCCCCGTTCCGGCATCCGGCACGGAGGTCCCCGAGTCGGGTGTGGGCCCGGGGCCTTCCGGGTCGGAGGAACCGCAGGCCGCCAGCGTCAACGCCAGCAGCACCACGGAGAGACGGGGGCTCACGAACGACGTCCACATGGGTGTCACGCTCCCTGACCTCGGTTACTGGATGAAGTCGCCAATCGTCAGCGCGGGGCTGAAGCCCGAGCAGGCGAACTCCGCCTTCGTGGCCGGGTAGTGCCGCGTGAGGGCCCACCCGCCCGCGAAGTTGCCCGTGGCCGCGGCCGCGCCCGCCGACACCAGGTCCAGGTCCGCGATGGCGTTGACGGTGCCCGAGGGCAGCGTGTTGTCGGTGAAGCAGATGTTGATGGGGTTCACCAGCGTGCGGGGATGGCCGTAGGGGTCCACGCCGTCCCACACCAGGTGCTCCACGCCCTTCGCGCCCTGCATCTCGCCGTAGGTGTAGAGCGCCGCCAGGGCCGCGCCCAGGGGCCGCAGCTGCGGGCTCAGGTTGCCGTTGTCCACGTTGTCGCCGCTGCCACCCTGGAAGGTGTTGCCGTGGATGTAGATGTCCGAGCTCTCGAAGTTGAAGCCACCCGCCGCCCACAGCGCGGTGTCATCCTCGATGGTGAGGCCGCTCAGCACCGCCACGTCCACCGTGTTGTTGTTGCCCCAGATGTTGCCCGTCAGCTCCACGCGGCGCGACGCCAGCATGAACGTGCCGGTGCCCGCCGGCACCTGAGACACCGTGCTGCTGCTGGCCGCGACGGAGGCGAAGTTGTGCCGGTTGTTGCCGGTGATGGTGTTGTTCTTCACGCGGATGTCGGTGCCCATGATGGGGTTGCCCGGCAGGTCGAACACCACCAGGCCCGTGGTGTTGTCCTGAGCCGTGTTGCCCAGCACGTAGGCGTACTTCGTGTTCTCGATCTCGATGCCCGCCACGTTCTGCTTCGCCACGCTGTTGCGCACGACGGCGTACTCCGTCTGGCCCACGTAGATGCCCGCGTCCGCGGCGTTGTACGCCTCGCAGTCCTCGATGAGGACGTACTTGGACTTCACCGGGTACAGGCCGTACTTGCCGTTGTCCTCCTTGTCGGCCTCCGCCCACTCCGTGCGCACGCGGCGCATGACGACGTCGGTGGAGGACTCCACGCGGATGGCGTCCTTCTTCGCGTTCCACACCGCCAGGTCGCTCACCGTGAAGCGGTTGCCCACCACGTCCAGGCCGTTGGAGTTCGACGCGGCGTGGGTGAACACCAGCACCGTGCTCTGCGCTCCGCCCGTGCCCTCGCCCTTCGTGCCCTTGCCCGCGCCCACCAGCGTGATGCCGTTCTGGCGGATGGTGATGGCGTTGTCGAAGGTGTACGTGCCCGCCGCCAACTGGACGGTGGTGCACTCGGCCAGCGTGTTCACCTGGTCCTGGAGCGCCTCCTCCTGGCCCGGCGCGAAGTTCAGCGTCGTCTGGGTCTTGCCCTCGCAGGAGAAGTCGCCCGCGCTGCCGCCGTCCCAGGGGATGCCCGTGTCCACGCTTCCCGCGTCGCTGCCCGCGTCCGTGTTCGTACCCGCGTCCACCTTCACGCCCGAGTCCGGCGTGGTGTCTTCCTCTTCCGGGCAGCCGGTCAGCGAGAGGGCCCCCACCAGGGCCAGAACGGTCGCGCGCGTAGCGCGAATCCACTGCAAACGGGGCATGTCGTTCCTCCGCGAGGCCGCTCCGCATGGGCCACGGGGAAGCGCCCGCGGCCCGCGAAGCAGCGGGAAGGCGGCATGCTCGGAGCAAAGACACACTGACGACAAGCACAAGTTTCACGCTTGTGCTTTGACGCAGCGTCCCTTCAGTCACGCTCAAAAAAGCACGCGCACGCGGTAAGCCTATCGTTCGCAATGTGTCCGGAATGCGAATGACGCACGGCCCCATGACAGGCGCCCGGACAGGCTCGCGGGCATGAGCGCCGTGCTCCCCGGAGCCGACCCGCGCGGTCATCTTGAGAAGGAGGTCGCGGCGCGGCTCCCCTCTCCCGCGACGGAAAGAACGAGGACGCCCATGCGCACTGGCCCCCTGGTGACCCTGGTGGTGGCGCTCGCGTCAGGTCCGGCCATGCCGGTCCTGGCGCAGCAGGACGAAGCGATGACTGCCCCGGAAGGCAATGATTCGCAGAACCTGGACGGCCAACAATCACTGACAAGTGATTCCGGCACCAACGCCTTCTGGGACAATTACTGGTATCAGCCGCCCGCCGACGCGTACCAATTCCAGCAGCCCCTCGCCGGCTCGTACCAGCGCGAACAGCCGATGGCCGGTTCGTACCAGCTCGAGCAGCCGCTCGTCGGCAGCTACCAGATCCAGCAACCGCTCATCGGCAGCTACCAGCTCCAGCAGCCGCTCATCGGCAGCTACCAGCTCCAGCAGCCGCTGAATGGGACGTACCAGCTCCAGCAGCCGCTCATGGGGACGCAGCAGCAGCCGCTGCGCCACCGTTGAACGCGTTGGCTACCGCCGGGCGTTGAAGGTGTCGCACGCCTCCAGCGTCCCCTGCTCCAGACCGCGCTTGAACCAGGTCATGCGCTGCGCGGCGGAGCCATGGGTGAAGGACTCGGGGACGACATGGCCCCGGGCGCGCTTTTGGAGGGTGTCGTCGCCCACGGCGCTGGCGGCGCCCAGGCCCTCCTCCACGTCACCCTGCTCCAGGATGTTCCGCGCCTTCTGCGCGTGGTGGGCCCAGATGCCGGCGAAGCAGTCCGCCTGGAGCTCCGTCAGCACGGAGAGCTGGTTGGCCTGCTCCTCGCTCACGCGGTTGCGCAGGGACTGCACCTTGCGGGAGACGCCCAGCAGGTTCTGCACGTGGTGCCCCACCTCATGCGCGATGACGTACGCGCGGCCGAAGTCACCCGGCGCGCCGAAGCGGCTCTCCAGCTCGTCGAAGAAGCTCAGGTCCAGGTACACCTTCTGGTCGCCCGGACAATAGAAGGGCCCCACCGCGCTCTCCTGCATGCCGCACGCGGACTGCACCGCGTCCGAGAAGAGCACCATGTGCGGCTGCACGTAGCGCACGCCCTGGGGCTCCAGCAGGCCGGGCCACGTGTCCTCGGTGTCCGCGAGCACGACGGAGGCGAAGTCCTTCAGCTCCTCCTGCCGCGGCTCCACGTTCCCGGAGCCGCCCGTGCCCGGCTGCGAATAGGGAGAGGTGCGCGTGCCGATCTGCACGTCGGACGGGTCGCCGCCCAGCAGCATCACCAGCAGGGCCACCACCAGTGACGCGGCGCCACCGCCCACCGCGAGCGGGCGTCCGAAGCCACCACCCCGCCGGTCCTCGATGTTCGAGCTGCGACGTCCGCCTTCCCACCTCATCCCGTGCCCCCTGTCTCGCGAAGACGATCCGAGGACCAAGGTAGGCAGCGGGCCCTCCGTCAGCGACGGTGCGGCCCCAGGGCTGCCGGATGTCAGGAGGTCCGCAGGGCAGGCAGGCGGACGGGCCTTCGCCGCGCCTACTTGTTGGGAGAGAAGCCCACCGCGCCGGAGGCCACACGCGCGGCCGTGCCCAGGCGCTCCAGCAGCGCGGGACCGAAGTACTGGCGCCGGGACTCGCCCTGGCCCTCGCGCACCCGCTCCGGCGTGTCCAGGTAGCCCACGTAGCCGTTGGCGAGCCCCAGCACGTGCGTGGCCCCGGTGAGGTCCGCCAGCGCCCGGCCCGCGCCCACGGTGGGTTCACCCGGAATGGACAAGAGCTCCAGGGGCCCCAGCGCCAGCGCGTCCACCTCCGCCTCGCGCGGTGACGAACCGCACAGGAAGTTGTCCCCCGCCGCGCGGGTGAAGGCGGGCACCAGCCGCGACGAGTCCGGCCGGGGCAGCGCCGTCTGGACGCGCGCGAACGCCAGCCGCACCGGCGTCTCCACGGACGCCGGGGCCGCCCCGTCCGCCAGAGCCGACAGCTTGCGCGCGAAGCCCAGGGCGCGCTCGGGGCCCTGCCCTTCGTTGAAGGACACGGTCGCATTGCCCTCGCTACCCTGCACGAGCAGCGTGACGCCACTGCCAGCCTCCTCGCGCAGCGCGCTCAGCCGGCCCGGGAAGTCCGGATCCAACAACTCCCGCTGCCGGGGAATGAGCGTGGCGTGGCCGGCGAACACCAGCACCTCCGCCACGGGCCCCTCCGCTCCGCGCAACACCGCCCGCGTGAGCTGGCCGTCCGGGGCATCCCCACCGGAGCGGGAATGGACGAGCCCCGCGTCCGCGGCGCCGCCCACCTCCAGTGTCACGTCCTTCATGGAGGCCGCGGCCTTCTCCAGCGCCTCGCTCGCGCCCTCCACCACCGCGTTCACGGACGCCTCCCGGTAGCGCCCCGTGCCGGAGAGCTGGGCCGCCCACCGCGCGTCGTAGCCTCCAAAGGAGGAGTGCGTGTGCGTGGCCACCACCAGCACCTCCTTCACCCCGGCCTTCGCGGCGCGCTCGCGCACCCGCGCCGTGATTTCCGGCGTCACCAGGAGCAGCTCCAGCGACACCACGCCCACACGCGCGCCACCGGCCTCCAGGACCAGGGCCCTCGCATGGAGGGGGAGCTCGGCCTGGCTCGCCTCGGGCCGGGGTGGGACGTAGCCCGCCACCACCACCGGATAGGGAGGGGAGAGGGCCACCTTCGCCGCGCCCGCGCGCAGGGGGCCTTCGCCACGCACCTGTGACAGCACCTCGGGCGTGCGCTCCTCCCACTTCCCGCACCAGTTCCAGGAGGCGAGCGCGTAGGCGGCCCCGGCCGTTAGCAAGGCGAAGGGCAGCAAGGGACGGAGGAAGGAGCGCCGGGAAGAGGACATGCCGGAGGGCAGCGTAACCCCTCGGCGCTTCCAGGCGGCTCCTACCTTTCAGGCCACGGCACCTTGCCTGGCCTACAAGGGCCGACGTCGGCTGATGGTGGAATACCCACCTTCAAGGCGTGCGTTCCTGTTCCGCTTCGAGGTCGAAAGGGGTAAGGCAGCGCGCCATGTGCGGCATCTTCGGAATCGTGGGTCACGGAGAGGCGTCCAACCTGACGTACCTGGGGTTGCACGCCCTGCAGCACCGCGGACAGGAGTCCGCCGGAATCGTCGCGTCCGACGGGAACACCCTGCGCGCGCACCGGCAGATGGGCCTGGTCGCGGACATCTTCACCGCGCCGGTGATTGAAGGGCTCCCCGGCAAGGCGGCCATCGGCCACGTGCGCTACAGCACGGCGGGTGGCAGCGGCATCAAGAACGCCCAACCGCTGTTCGTGAACTACGCGGGCGGCCAGTTCTCCATCGCGCACAACGGCAACCTGGTGAACGCGGTGGAGCTCAAGGCGGAGCTGGAGTCGGAGGGCGCGCTGTTCCAGTCGGACGCGGACACGGAGGTGGTGATGCACCTCCTCGCCCGCTCCAAGCAGCCCACCTTCGAGGCGCGCCTCGTGGAGGCGCTGCGCCGGGTGGAGGGCGCGTACAGCATCCTGCTCCTCACCGAGGACAAGCTCATCGCGGTGCGCGACCCCAACGGCTTCCGGCCGCTGGTGCTGGGCAAGATGAAGGAAGGCGCGTACGTGCTCGCCAGCGAGACGACGGCGCTGGACCTCATCGAAGCGGAAATCGTGCGCGAGCTGGAGCCGGGCGAGCTGGTCGTCATCGAGAACGGCGTGCTGCGCTCCAGCATGCCCTTCAAGCCCGCGCCCCGGCTGGGCCGCTGCATCTTCGAGCACGTCTACTTCGCCAAGCCGGACTCGGTGCTCTTCGGCAGCAGCGTGTACGAGGTGCGCAAGCGCCTGGGCATGCAGCTGGCGCGCGAGCAGCCCGCGGAGGCCGACCTGGTCATCGCGGTGCCGGACTCGGGCGTGCCCGCGGCCATCGGCTTCTCGCAGGCGAGCGGCATCCCCTACGACGTGGGCCTCATCCGCAGCCACTACGTGGGCCGCACCTTCATCGAGCCGCAGCAGTCCATCCGCCACTTCGGCGTGAAGCTGAAGCTGTCCGCCGTGCGCCAGGTGCTCAAGGGCAAGCGCGTGGTGGTGGTGGACGACTCCATCGTGCGCGGCACCACCAGCCGCAAGATCGTGAAGATGCTCAAGGCCGCGGGCGCCGTGGAGGTGCACCTGCGCATCTCGTCGCCGCCCACGCAGTGGCCCTGCTACTACGGCATCGACACGCCCAGCCGCACGGAGCTCATCGCGGCCAGCCACACCACGGAGGAGATCGCGAAGTACGTGACGGCGGACTCCCTGGGCTACCTGTCGCTGGAGGGCCTGGGCACGGCGGTGGAGGACCCGAAGCGGAGCACCTACTGCACCGCGTGCTTCTCCGGGCAGTACCTCACCGAAAAGCTGTCCCAGAGCGCGGGTGCCACCAAGCTCAGCGCCTGAGGTGTCAGCCGCGCCTTCGGGCCGGCCCGGGCTCGCCCAGGCGGAGCGGCAGTTCGTCCGCTCCGTCGTCGCGGGCCTCGTGTTGTTGGGCGCGGTCGCCGTCGCGGGGCCGCTGCTCTCCTACCGAAGTGACGTCGCCGGAGCCCGTGCGGAGTTCCAGTCCCGCATGACGCGCGAGGCCCGCGTCTACGCGGAGGCGCTGGGCCTGCACCTGAAGCTGCTCCAGACGGAGCTGTTGCGCGTGTCCGAAGGCGTGGGCCCGGACGTGAAGCGCGAACTGCCCACCGAGGACCTCCAGGACCTCACCACGCCCCGCGCCGGCCTCTTCCACGCGGGCGTGATGGTGCTGGACGCGCAGGGCAAGCTGCGATGGAGCGACCCGCCGCTCGACGAGGCGCAAGCCCAGGACGGCTTCGCCACGCGCCCCTGGTTCCAGCAGGTGCTCGCGCGCCAGACGTCGGTGGTGGACGCCATCGCGCCGGGCGCGTCCCTCTTCGTCGTCGCGGTGCCGGTGGTGCGCGCGGGCGAAACGACCGCGGTGCTCGCGGGCCTGCTGGACACGGGGACGGCGCTGCCGGGCGGACGGCCCCTGAGCAACGACCTGGAGCTGCTCGTCCTCAACGCCTCGGGAGACCTCTTCCTGCCGAGCGCGCCGCCCTCGTGGGCCAACGTGTCGCGAGCGTCCGGGGAGCTGCGCGACTTCATCCGCGAGGGCGTCCGGCCCCCGTCCCTGGACGCGATGCCGGAGACCTTCCTCACCGCCACGCCCGTGCCCGGCACGGGGCTGCACCTGGTGCTCGCCGCGGATGAGACAGCTCTGCTGTCCGGGCTGCGCGACCGCTTCCTCGTGCAGCTGCTGGTGCTGGCGCTGCTCCAGGTGGGCACGCTGGTGCTCTTCACCGTCCACTGGCGCCGCGTCTACGGCCTGTTCCGCGAGGTCGAATCGCGCTCCGCTCGGCAGGAGAAGATGGCCGCGCTGGGCAGCGCCGCCAGCCTCATCGCGCATGAGGTGAAGAACTCCCTCAACGGCCTCAAGGCCGCCACGGGCCTCGTCTCTCCTGAAGGCGAGGGTGGGCTCGTGGTGCGCACGCTGCACGGGCAGATTGACCGGCTGGCGCACCTGGCCACGTCGCTGCTCAACTTCGGCAAGCCGCCCGTCGTGCGCCGCGTGGACGTGAACCTGTCCCAGCTGGTGCGTGACGTGGTGGAGGGCCTGCGCTCGCTGCCGGAGGCGGGTGAGGTGCGCGTGGACGTGGACGTGCCCCCGGACGCGGCGCCCCTGTCCTGCGACCCGCTGCTCCTCACCACCGCGCTGGACAACCTGGTGCGCAACGCGATGGAGGCCACGGTGGCGGCCAAGGACCTGGGCAAGGTGACCGAACCCCAGGTGCGCGTGCGAGCCCGCCTGGACGCGGACGTCGCGGTGGTGACGGTGGAGGACAACGGGGGCGGGCCGCCGCCGGACGTGGAGGGGCACCTCTTCGAGCCCTTCCACACCTCCAAGCCCAAGGGCATCGGCCTGGGGCTGGCAATGACACGCCAGGCGCTGGAGCATCAGGGCGGACAGCTCACCTTCGAGCGCCTCCCCGACGGCAGCCGCTTCCTCCTCCACCTTCCCCGAGTGCCCCGGCCATGAGCCTCCCCGTCCTCTTGGTGGATGATGACCGCGCCTTCTCGACCGTCGCGGCGGTGGCGCTGCAACGCGAGGGCTTCAGCCTCACGGTGGCGCACTCGCTGCACGAGGCCCGCGCGTCGCTCGCGAAGGCCACGCCCGTGCTGTTGGTGCTGGACCGCCGCCTGCCGGACGGAGACGGGCTCTCGTTCCTGCCCGAGCTGAAGGCGCACGCGCCCGGCGTGGCGGTGGTGATGGTGACGGCGCACGGGGACATCGCCAGCGCGGTGGACGCGGTGCGAGCGGGCGCGGCGGACTACCTGGCCAAGCCCGTGGAGCTGGCGGACCTGGTGCTGCGCGCGCGCCGGGCCGTGGACGCGAGCCGTTTGAGGGACCGCCTGGAGACGGCGGAGGCGGAGCTGTCCGGCCGCCGCCGGCTGGTGCCCCCCACGTCCGCCGCGATGCAGCGGGTGTTCGCGATGCTGGAGCGCATCGCCGCGTCGCCGCGAAGCCCGGTGCTGCTCTTGGGCGAGACGGGCGTGGGCAAGGAGCAGCTCGCTCGGCACCTGCATGCGCTCGCGTCGAAGGACGGGGGCGCGCCCTTCGTGCACATCAACTGCGCGGCCCTGCCCGAGCAGACGGTGGAGAGCGAGCTGTTTGGCCACGAGAAGGGCGCCTTCACCGATGCGCGCTCCGCGAGGCGCGGGCTGGTGGAGGTGGCCCACGGCGGCGTGCTCTTCCTGGATGAAGTGGGCGAGCTGCCGCTCCCGCTCCAGGCGAAGCTGCTGACGTTCCTGGACTCAGGGCGCTTCCGCCGGCTGGGCGGCACCACGGAGCAGACGAGCACCGCGCGCATCGTGGCCGCCACCAACCGGGACCTGCCGAAGCAGATGTCGGGCGGCAACTTCCGCGAGGACCTCTGGTTCCGCCTGGGTGTGTTCCGCATCGACATCCCCCCGCTGCGAAAGCGGCGCGAGGACATCCTCCCGCTGGCGGAAGGGATGCTCGCGGACCTGGGCCGTGAGCTGGGCCGGCGCGACGTCAGTCTGGGAGCGAAGGCCCGCGCGAGGCTCGCGGCCTATGCGTTCCCGGGCAACGTGCGCGAGCTGCGCAACATCCTGGAGCGGGCGCTGGTGCTGGAGCCTGGACCGGAGCTGGAGCTGGAGGTGCTTGGCGGCACGCCCTCCGTGAGCGGCGCGGTGAAGGTGGAGGCACCGGCCGCGGTGGCGCCGGGAGCCTTCAGCGTGACGGAGCCCGTGCCCATGGAGGACCTGGAGCAGGCCTACGTGCGCTGGGTCCTGGAGCGGCTGGGTGGCCGGCGCATGGAGGCGGCGAAGGCGCTCGGGTTGTCCTATCCGACCTTCCTCAAGCGCCTGGGCGACACCTGAAGCGATTTGCAGTGCCCGCGATGAAAGGATTTTGAAGTCCCGGGCGCTGAAAGGATTTTGAAGTCGCGCGGCGCCGCATCCGCGCGGATTTGCTGGGGCCAGGCCGGGCACACGGCTTGCGAAGGGGCTCCTCCGGATTCTCACCGGAGCCTGCCGCTTGCGCCGTTCCCTCCCCGCACTCATCGCCCTGGGCACCCTGGTCGGCCTCACCGCCGGTGCCGAGCAGCACCCCACGTCCTCCGCCACGCTGCTGCTCTCCACCTTGCCGGACGACGACGGTCTGGCGGAGCTCCTCTGGGAGCACTCCGCGGACTTCGCGGACGACCGTGCCCGCCTCGCGGCGTCGCGAGCGGATCACCAGCGCACGCACCTGCTGCCCAATCCGGAGCTGGACGTGTCGATGAACACCATCCCCATTGGCGCCACGAACCCGCCGGGCCTGCGCCGCCTGGACGACGTGCCCAACTACGTCGTGGGTGTGTCGGAGCTGGTGGAGCTGGGCAAGCGGGGCCCGCGTCAGGACGCGGCGAAGGCGGCGCTGTCCGCCACCACGCTGGACGTGCACGCCGCGCTGAGGGCCCGCACGTACGACGTGCTGGAGCGGGCGGCGGAAGTGGCCACCACGGAGGTGCGCATCGCGGAGCTGACGAAGCTCACCGACGACGCGCTGAAGCTCACGGACCTGCAACGCGCCAGACAGCAGCACGGCGACGCCGCGGGCCTGGACGTGGACCGCTCCACGTTGGAGGCGCAGTCGCTGGAGACGTCGCTGGGAGAGGAGCGCGTGAAGCTCACGGATGCGCTGCTCGCCTGCGCGCAGCTCGCGGGCATCCCGTGTGAGCCGTTCGGAAGCCACGAGCGGGCAATGGCCTTCCTCCAGGCGAGGCTCGACCGAGGACCCGCGCCCGCCGCCATCGAAGCCCGGCCGGACCTGCGGGCCCTGAGCGCGCAGGAGGACTCCGCGCGGTCCTCGCTGACGTTGGCGCAGCGCCGCTGGATTCCGGATCCGACGGTGCGAGCTGGCTACACGCGAGACCAGTTCATGATCTCCGGCAACCAGAAGAACTCCCTCTTCGTGGGCCTGTCGATTCCGCTCCCTCTCTTCGACCACGGTCAGGCGGACGCGCACGCCGCCAGCGCGAGCGCCCAGTCCGCGAGGGCCGCGCGGGAGCTGCTCACGGCCCAGGCCTCGCGCGAAACGGACACGCTGAACCAGCAGCTGCGATCCGTGCAGGAGCGCCGGCAGAAGCTCCACACGCAGACGCTGCCGCTGGCCGAAGGCGTGGTGCAGCGCCTGGACGCGGCGGTGAAGGCCGGAGGCGCGGCGTTGCAGGACCTGCTCCTCGCGCGCCGGACCTACGGAGAGCTGGTGTTGCACGCGGCCGACCTGGACCAGACCGCCTACCGCCTCACCATCGCCATCGCCCGGGCCAGCGCCGCCGGTCCACGCGCACCGGAAACGCTGAACAACCCCCGTTCCTGATCTCCCCCCTTCCAGAAAGCCCCCCCATGAAC